>CAZQJF010000474.1:0-3532 GCA_964593735.1 uncultured Streptomycetaceae bacterium
CTGCGGGCGGTTTTGCTTAAGGAGTGTGTCGGGACAAAGTCCGACACACTCCTAGGCGCAAGGGTTTCGTCGCCAGGAGAATTCTTCGTGAAATGCTTTCATTGCGGCAAGACGACGGTCGTTCGCACACTCGGTAAGGGCGAGGAGTTCCTGCATCGTTGCGGGCGTTGTCACGGCTACCACAAGTTCACCAGCGCCGGCCGGCACGGCTCCGGCGCGATCAACTACCGCGTCACCAAAGTCATGCCCGAGCCCGACGGAAAATAACGCCGCATCGAGCGGCGCCGTAACCCGCCGCCGCTCCAACGACAGGGCCGTGGCCGGTACGGTCCGGCTGTTGAACTACGCGCGCCCGAAAGTAAACCGGCGGCCCTGCCCGATGCTCCGGCGCCCTACTCGACTTTGACGCCCACCTGCTTGATCAGCTTGCGGCAACGGCCGCGCCTATGCTGCCGGCGACGCCGCCGCGGTTGTCCATGATCATCTGCTGGCTCCACGCCTCGGTGAGCTTCTGGCCCAGGAGCCGCCCGATAATGTCGGAGGTTCCGCCGGGCGGGAACGGCACGACGATCCGGATCGGCTTCACCGGATAAGTTTGCGCCACCGCTGCGTGGCCCAAACTTATCAATGAGAATCCACAGAGAATAATTGCAATACGTTTCATGTTTGCGCCTCGCTCGATGTGAGTGACAGCCGGGTATCCTGATGCTGGCGTAACTATTCTTCTATTGTTGTTCATTTTAAGGAATTCGTCGGCGCTAGCAGCCTGGCGGATTTGCCGCTCCGACAGGCTGCTAAATGCAAAACCGCCCGCAGACTTGCAACTCATCGGGGTGAAAAGGCCTGTCTTGGCTATCGATGAGAACACGAACGGTGCCGAATTCGTGTATTTCGAATCTAATTGTGACATTTTCCTGCGGGCGGTTTTGCGTAAGGAGTGTGTCTGAACGAAGTCCGACACACTCCTAGCCCGGCGAATTCCTAGGGGATCTGAATCTTGCCGCCGCCTGGCATGCCGCCCGGCAACCCGCCCATGCCGCCTTGGGGAACCACGATGGAAGAGGCCGCCTGGCGGCGCATTTCCTGCAGGTCGCGCACCGTGCGCTCGACGGCCGCTTTGGCCGTATCGGCATACTGGCTCGCTGCTTCTTCCAGCGACTTGGCCTCTATCTCGAAGCTGACCGGCAGCGCGCCGACCGAGGTCATGATCTGCGTCTCGCCCGAGTAGAGCGTAGCCTTCCCGGGGTCGTCGGAGCCGTCCTTTTTGACCGGCGTCAGGCGCCGTATCACCCCGATTTTGCGATCGGTGAAAATTTCCTCGCGGTAGAGTCCCGCGGGATCCATCTTCAGCTCGGGATTTCTTTCGTCCGGTTGTTGGGGCACGGCAGTCTCGCTGGAAGTTTCGATACGGGCAAGCGTAACACAGCCTAAGGCATGTGTTCGAGCAGGGCGTCGCACGCCGCGGCCGCGCCATCCTCGCCGCGCACAGCCTTGCCGAGAGCGCCCGCGCGCTCGGCGTGCGCCGGCGTTTCGAGCAGGGCGCCCAGCTCCCGCACCATTGCGTTCGCGCTTGCTTTCCGGAATGGAACGCACCGCGCGACTCCGAGGCGGACCGTACGGCGGGCATTGTCGGGCTGGTCGAAAGCGACGGGAACCAGGAGCTGCGGCCGGCCGGAGGCAAGCGCTTGCGCGAGCGTTCCGATCCCGCTCGAGTGCACGATGGCCGCCGCGCGTGGAAAGACCAGGGAGTAAGGCAGGTAAGGGAACGCGGCTATATCGGGCGGCAGCGTGCCGAGTTCCCCCGGCGGCTTGCCCGTGAGGAGGATGGCACGGCGGCCGATGCGGCGCGCCGTCTCGATGGCCTCGCGCCAGAAACCTTCCGCGACCAGGACGGCCGACGAGCCCAGCGCGAAGACGACCGGCGATTCTCCTGCGGCCAGGAATTCATCGAGCGCCTTCGTCGCGGCCTCGGGCGGCGTGCCGTCGTAACGTGGGAAGCCGCACACGACGGTATTCGGCGGCCAGTCGGCCTGGGGCGCGGCAAGCATGGGCGAAAACAACGCGAGATTGAGCGCCGGCGAGTACTGCCCTTCCATCTGCGCGATCGGTCCCGGCACGGGCAAACCCAGCTCGGCGCGCAGCGCCGCAAGCGGCAATTCCCATCTCCTCATCATGCGCCGGGGAATCCGGAACACCAGGCGGTACGGCGCGACGCCGAGCATGCGCACGTATTCGAGCCACGGCGCTCCGGGAAAGAGCGGCGGATCCATGGCGGAGAACAGGCTGAGCGGCGCAAGCACCGTCGAGACCCATCGCAATCGGTGTTTCTCCGCGAGCAGCGGGCCTGCGAACGCGAGGGGATGCGTGACGAGGATATCGGCGCCGGCGGCTGCTCGCTCGAGATCTTCGTAGCTCTCGCGGATATGCGGCATGAACATGCGCACCAGGTACTCGGGACCCCGCCATGGGTGCACGAGCTGCTCCATGACCGCGGCCTGGTCGCCAAACCCGGCCGTGTTTGGACGCATTACCGCAAACTCCACGCCGGCGGATTCCACCGCATCGCGATAGGCGTCGAAGGTCGCAATGACGGAATGAGCACTGCGCGCCTTCAGCTCCCGGGCCAGCGCGATGTAGGGATGGAGATCGCCAAGCGAGCCGAACGTGGCGAAGACGATGCGTTTGCCGCTCACGTGTTCAGAACAAGAGTAGTGTGCAGAGCGCAATTTGAGCCACAGATAAACACAGTGTTTATCTGTGTGTATCTGTGGCTAATTCTTGCTTCTTGTCGGTGAAATATTGCGAACACCACGGCGCAGGGCGGGGATTCCGGCCCGCGCCGAGCGGCGGTGCTGCTCCACGATCAGTTCGGCGAGCAGTCCGATATCGCGCAGCCGCGGCGATGTCTTGCGCGCGGCGATCGCGAGCGTGCGCGACGGCGCAGGGGCCGCGAAGGGGCGCGCGATGAGCCGCGTGCCGTTGAGAATGCCGGCCTTGAGCGTGATCTCGGGCAGCAGCGTGACCCCCATTCCGCCTTCGACCATCTGGATCAGGGTGTAGAGGCTGGTTGCCTCCACGCTGGATTCCCATGCGCCGCGGCGCGGCCCGCAGGCGGCGATGGCGTGGCTGCGCAGGCAATGACCTTCCTCCAGCAGCAGCACGTCCGCCGGTTTGAGCTTGCGGATGGCAATCTCCTTTGCCTGGGCGGCCGCGTCGTTCTCGGGCGCCACGAACCAGAATTCGTCCTTGAACAACTCCTGGACGTGGAGACCGTCCGTGTCGTAGGGCAGCGCGATCAGCGCGACGTCGAGACTGCCGGCGTGAACCCGGTCGAGTATCCGTTCGGTGAGGTCTTCCCGCAGGTACAGCTTCAGGTTCGGATAAGCGCTCCGCAACGGCGGCAATATCTCCGGCAGCAGGAAGGGGGCAATGGTCGGTATCGTGCCGAGGCGCAGCGGCCCGGACAGCGGGGCGGCGGAACTGCGCGCGGCTTCGGCAAGATCGCCGGCCGCGGCCAACACGCTGCGGGCGC
>CAZQJF010000475.1:0-3524 GCA_964593735.1 uncultured Streptomycetaceae bacterium
GTTGCCTGATCAGCTACCCGGTCGTGGTGACCGAACCGGTTGAGAGGCAGGGCTGCCCGGTATGCGTCATGAACGCCAACGTCGGTCGGCTTTCCCGCCAGGCGACCTGGGCTGGGCGTCGAAGGCATGCACCCAAAGCCTAGAAATCAGCCATTTCCCGGTCAACCCCCCCTCCCTCGAGGGGGGATTAGCGGCGGCAATTAGAGTCGGTGCGCTGGAAAATTGATCCAGGCTCGCGCGCGTCAGACCATCGGTCAGGGACCTCATTCCGGCGTCGCCCAGGCCGATCGAGCCCCTACCCGTTGTCGAAAAGCAAACCGGGGCTGATCCGAGACGGAGAAATTTATCTGGAACGTTGTTCGGCCATTGGGACGAGGCGTGGAAGAAGTGGATCATCAAGAGCGTGGAGTACGGCGTACGGCGATGAAAGACGAAACAGCCACAACGACACCCGTGACCCCGTACCTGTCCCCCGAAGAAATAGCCGGGATGACCCGGCCGCTGACACAGGCGGCCGCGCAGATGAGGTATCTGCGAAAGATCGGCATTCGGGCTGAACGCCGGCCCGACGGCTCCGTGCTGGTCATGAGAGAATGGCTTGTCGTGCGGGTGCCGACCGAGCCGAAACCTCACCCCGAATTGCAACCAGTAATAGAGAAACGACGTGCCCAGACCACGCAAACACGATAGCGGATTGCCCCCAAATGTGTCGATAAGGCATGGGGCCTACATCTACAAGTACAGGCAGAAACTCTGCCGGGTGGATGAAGGCATCGCCAAGATGTACGACGCGCTCGCGCGGAAGCTACAGAATCTCGATATTGAAAAAATCCCCACCGCTGTTGCCGCGTATAAGCGCACCTATCTCCCAACCCTGAAGTTGAGCACTCGGTCCGAAGTAAATCGCCGGCTCGATGTATTTGCCCATCTGTTTGCCAAATTCACCGTTGCCGAAGTAACGCCCGTAGACATCCGGAAGGCGATCAAGATGACCTACAGCGACAAGGAGACCGGATTTTTCAAGGCCGGGGCCGCAGGGCACTTCAAGACGGTGGTATCGACTTTTTTCCGGTGGTGCGTGGAGGATGCGGGTCTGAGAACGGACAACCCGTGCCGCGAAGTCTGGTTGAAGAAGCTGCCCAAGCACAAGTCGAAATGGACCGACGAGTTGTTCAATGCGGTACGCGAGAAGCTCACGCCCATGCACCAGTGCTACATAGACCTATCGGTGCTGCTCTACCAGCGCACAACCGACGTGCGGCTATTGACGCGCTCGCAGATCAAGAACGGGGTGATCCGGTTCGAGCCGACCAAGACCGAGGATTCGAGCGGAACCGAGGTTGATATCCCGATCACCCCGGCCATCCAGGCCGTGCTGGACAAGGCAGCAGCAGTCTCCAAGGAATGGAAGGTAGTGTGCCCGTTCGTGGTGCACACCCGCCGCGGCACCGCCTACACCCGCTCAGGCATCTACAGCGCGATCATGCGCGCCGCCAAGGCGATCGACGCGACCGGATTGAACCCCAAGGACCTGCGGCCGTACGCCGCCTCCAGGGCCAAAGCGGCGGGCTATACGCTGGAACAATTGAAGGTTGGGCTCGCCCACACGACCATCACGACCACCGAGGGCTACGTGCAGCAGCACACCGTTCCGGTGAGCCAGATCGTGATGTCGTTGCCCCCGAAAAAGGCGCCGAAAAAGAGCTGAGTTACGGACAACCCCCCTCCATTACGGACAACCTACTAAACTGCTCAAGTTTTAAGTCTTTGATTTTTGGTCGGGGCGGTCAGATTCGAACTGACGACCACCGGCACCCCATGCCGGTACGCTACCAGGCTGCGCTACGCCCCGAGGGATCGAATTATAACAGCCGACTTTCAGAAGCTGTTGTTTCATCCGTGTTTATCTGTGTGTATCTGTGGCTGCTATTGCTTGACGGCGGCAACCGCCGCGTCCGTCGCCGCCGCGAGCGTGTCCACGATTTCCGCGACGTGCGTTTCGCCGATGATGAACGGCGGCGCGAGCAGCACGTGGTCGCCGCGCTGTCCGTCTATCGTGCCGCCCATCGGGTAGCACATTACGCCGCGCGCCATGGCTTCGCGCTTTACGGCCTGGTGGAACTTGAGGGTCGGTGCGAACGGCTCCTTGGTGGTGCGATCGGCGACGAATTCGATGGCAATGAAGAGGCCGCGCCCCCGGATATCTCCGACGTTCGGGTGATTCGACAACCGGGCGTCCAGCGCGCCGCGCAGCGCCAGGCCCTGTTTCACCACGTTGTCGAGCAATCCTTCCCGGCGCACCGTACGCTGAACGGCAAGCGCCGCAGCGCAGGCGATCGGGTGGCCGAGATACGTGTGACCGTGCTGGAAAAATCCGCTGCCCTTGCGGATCGCGTCGAATATTTTCCCCGATACCAGCGTCGCGCCTATCGGCTGATAGCCGCCGCCCAGCCCCTTGGCGATCACCGCCATGTCGGGGACTATGCCCTCCTGATCGTAGGCGAACAGCGACCCGGTCCGGCCCATGCCGCACATCACTTCGTCGAGTATCAGCAGCACGCCGTAGCGATCGCAGATTTCGCGGATACGCCGGAAATAGCCCGGGACGGCCGGCACGGCGCCCATGGTCGCGCCGGCCACTGTTTCGGCGACGAACGCGATCACGCGCCCGGGACCTGCCTTGAGGATGGCCTGCTCGAGCTCGTCCGCCACGCGCACGCCGTACTGCTGCTCGGTTTCCCCTTCCTTGCGGTCGCGGTAGGCATAGCACGGGGCGATGTGCCCCGCGCCGATCAGCAACGGTCTGAACTGCGCGCGCCGCCACGCGTTGCCGCCGACTGCCAGGGCGCCGAGAGTATTGCCGTGGTAGCTCTGCCGGCGCCCGATGAAATGCGAGCGGTCCCGCTGCCCGATTTCGAGGAAGTACTGGCGCCCGAGCTTGAGGGCGGCTTCGATGCCCTCCGATCCGCCGGAAACGAAATAAGCGCGCTCGTAGGTCCCGCCGGCGGCCTCCATCAGCCAGTCCGCGAGATCCTCCGCCGGTTCGCTGCTGAAGAACGACGTGTGCGCGTAGGCAAGCCTGTCCGCCTGGTCCTTGATTGCTGCGATGACCGCAGGATGCCCGTGGCCAAGACAGGACACCGCCGCGCCGCCGGATGCGTCGAGATAGCGGTTGCCTTCCCGGTCCGTCAGGTAGGCGCCCTCCCCGCCCACCGCGATCGGCGGTTCGCTGCGGGCATTGCGATGAAATACATGATTCATTCGGGAATCTGGAACCGCGTTACAAGCCTGGTGGACCGCGCCTGATTCCCGAATAAATTTCAGGTAAGGATCATGTCGGAAGAGTCCGCAGGATCCTACGCGCGCAGCAGGTCGAGCACGCTCTTGATTTCCTTGCGCAGGGACACGAGATTCGCGCGCGCCGGGGAACGCGCGGCCTTCGCGGGCTCGGACACCAGCTCATCGAGCCGGTTGCGCGCGCCGCTGATAGTGAAGCCCTGATCGTAGAGCAGTTCGCGGATGCG
>CAZQJF010000476.1:0-3522 GCA_964593735.1 uncultured Streptomycetaceae bacterium
CATCGCGATCGATGCCGGGCACGGCGGCGAGGACCCCGGCGCCCGTGGCCGCCGCGGCACCAACGAGAAGGACGTGACCCTGGCCATCGCGCGCAAGCTGAAAGAACGCATCGACCAGGAACCCAACATGCGCGCGGTGCTGACCCGCGACGGCGACTATTTCGTCCCGCTGCACGTGCGCGTGGAGAAAGCGCGCAGAGTCCGGGCCGATCTCTTCGTGTCCATCCATGCCGATGCGTTCACCCGCCCCCAGGCGAACGGCTCTTCGGTGTTCGCCCTCTCCGAGCACGGTGCAAGTTCCGCCGCCGCGCGCATGCTGGCGAAGCGCGAGAACGACGCCGACCTGATCGGCGGGGTCAACCTCGAAGGCAAGGACCGCTATCTGGCGATGACCTTGGCCGACTTGTCGCTCACCGCTCAGATCAACGACAGTCTCAAGCTCGGCCGCGCGGTCCTGGACGAGCTGGGCGGCATCAACAACCTCCACAAGCCCCACGTCGAGCAAGCCGGGTTTGCGGTGCTGAAGGCCCCCAATATCCCTTCGATCCTGGTGGAAACCGCCTTCATCAGCAATCCCGAAGAAGAAGCGAAGCTGGCGAGCGACGCCTACCAGGTACTGATGGCCCAGGCGGTTTTGAGCGGCATAAAGCGCTACTTCTCCAGGAACCCGCCGCTGGCCCGCGACCGCCTCGTGCAAAATCAGTGACGCGACGGTCAGGCGCCCGGTAGCGGCTCGGGCTTGGCGACGCCGTAACCCTGGACGTAGTCGACCCCGATCTTGCGCAGCTGGTCCAGCGTATCGGCGTGCTCGACGAATTCAGCGATCGTGCGCACGCCCGCCCTCGCGCACACCTGCTGGATCGAGCGCACCTTGGCGAGCGCGACGGCGTCGCGATCCATCTCGCGCACGAGGTCGCCGTCTATTTTTACGCTGGTTGCGCCGATCGCTCTCAGCGCATCGAACGAGATCGCATCGCGGCCGAATGCGGTCACGGCGAACTGGCAGCCGAGGGCCTTGAGCTTGTCCACGGATTCCAGGGCCTCGGACGATCCGGCTGCGATCTCCGCGCCTATGACTTCAAAACACACGGCGCCGGCGGGCACCTCGCTTTCACGCAAACGGTGCTCCACGAACCCAGCGAATTCGGTGCTGTCCAGAGTCTCCGGCGCCAGGTTTATGTTGAGCACGGTGTTCGGAATACCCTGCCTCGACTGCCACCATCTGGCCGTGTGCCGGATCACCCACCGGTCGAGGGCCGGCATCATGTCGAAGTACTCGAGCATCGGTATGAAGGCGCCCGGCGGGGTGAGGTTTTGTTCCTCCTCGCGCAGCCGGATCAGGATTTCGAGGTGGACCGGCATCTTCTTCGCCCGGTCGAGCGGCACGATGGCCTGCCCGAACAGCAGGAACTCGTCGTTCTGGAAAGCCTTGTGCAGCCGCGCCTCGGGATCGGTCCAGCCCGTCAGCGATGCGGCCAGCGACTCCAGGTAGAGCCGCTGGGTCTCCCTCCCGTCAATTGGCATATTGTTCCCCCTTATGGTCCGACTTTACCACGGGTTGAAATGGCGGCCGGGCGCTGGCGCCGCCTCTGAACCTTTTCCCGCGCGTATGGCCTATCCCTCTGCGGGCGAG
Organism: uncultured Streptomycetaceae bacterium; assembly: GCA_964593735.1. GTDB lineage: Bacteria > Pseudomonadota > Gammaproteobacteria > Burkholderiales > SG8-41 > SG8-41. The sequence goes on from CAZQJF010000476.1 coordinate 1,634, forward strand.
ATCAACCTTTCCGGATCCGCCATGCCGCTTACATGAAATTCCGCTTCATCATTGCGATAGTGGTGGCGCTGTTCTTCGGCGGCTCTTATCTCCTCAAGACGAGCGAGAACCCGATCACCGGCGAGACCCAGCGGGTCGCGCTCACACCCGAGCAGGAAATCGCGCTCGGACACAATACCGCGCCGCAGATGGCGGCCCAGTTCGGCGGGCTATCGCGCAACGAGCAGGCAGTGAAGACGGTCAAGGCCCTCGGAGCAAAGCTGGTCGCGCGCTCGGTCGCGGCGAAATCCCCCTACAAGTACTCGTTCAACGTCCTGGCCGATGCGCGCACGATCAACGCCTTCGCGCTGCCCGGCGGGCCCATCTTCATCACCGAGGGCCTGCTGCGGCTGTTGCGCACGGAGGGAGAGGTCGCCGGGGTCCTGGGCCACGAGATCGGCCACGTGATCGCGCGCCACAGCGCCGAGCGCCTCGCCAAGCAGCAGCTCACGCAAGGCCTGATCGGGGCGGTCGTGGTGGGCAGCGGGGATTACAACACGGCGCAGATGGCCCAGGTCGTCGGCAGCATCATCAATATGAAGTACGGCCGCGAAGACGAGATCGAGTCGGATATTCTCGGCGTGCGCATCGTGGCGGAAACCGGTTACGACCCGCGCGCCATGCTGAGAGTGATGGAAGTGCTGGCGAAGGCGTCGTCGGGTGCGCGCCAGCCCGAATTCCTGTCCACGCATCCCGACCCCGGCAACCGCGCGGAGCGCATCAAGGCCGAGATCGGGAAGCGCTTCCCGAACGGCGTTCCGGACGGACTCGTGCGCTGACGCACGAGTGATGAAGTGACGAAGTGATGTAGTGACGGGTTGAAATCGTCACTGCGTCACCGTCTCACTGTGTCACTTCGTCACTGCGTCACCTCGTCACTGGTGAAAGCGCTCATCGAGCGCTTTCACCATGTCCTCGATCACCGGCGCCCAATTTCCCGGGTCGGGCTGCCGCGCCAACCGCACGCTCGGGTACCACGGACTGTCTTGCCTGCGAAGCAGCCAGCGCCAGTCCGGCAGGTATGGAATAGCCAGGTAAGTCGGGCGTCCAAGCGCGCCGGCAAGGTGGGCGAGGGCCGTGTCCACGGTGATCACCGCATCGAGCGCAAGCAGCATCGCCGCGAGGTCGGAGAAATCCCGTATGGCCGGCCCCCAGTCCGCATCGAGGAGCCCTTCCGGCGGCAAACGCGTGCAGGGCGGGCGCTGCAATCCGATCAGCGCCATCCCAGGCAATCGCTTGAGTGGCAGCAGATAGTCCGGCGACAGCGAGCGGGCCTTGTCCTGCGGGTGTGTGGGCCTGCCCTCCCAGCACAACCCGACCGCCAGCCGCCCACCGGGTCGAGCGCGCCGCCAATGCGCTGCCTTTTCCGGCTCGACGCTCAGCGCCGCCATCTCGCCCGGAAGGCCGGCAAGTTGCACGTTCATTATGGAGGCCAGGCTGCAGATCGAGACGAACGAGTCGAACTCCTCCACGCGCACGGAATCGCGCACGGCCAGCCGCGGAATCCGGTTCCACGACTCATAGAGCGGCATCAGCGGTTGGGGACAGAGGAACACGACCGAAACGCGGTGTTCCTCGATCACCCGCGGCACGAACCGGCTGAACTGGATCGTATCGCCGTATCCCTGTTCGGACGCTACGAGCAGGCGGGTTCCCGGAGGCGCGCCCTCGATCCAGCGCGGCAGATCGAGCCGGACGTGACTGAAGTCGGGCACCTCCAGGCGTTTTTCCCACCCCTTCCACCCTTTCGCGTACTCTCCCCGGAGAAGACGGCACAGGCCGAGATGGTACTGGGCCCGGGCCGGGACTGCCTCCATGGCGATCGCCTCGCCGAAAGCGTACTCGGCCTC
>CAZQJF010000477.1:0-3519 GCA_964593735.1 uncultured Streptomycetaceae bacterium
TCCTGGGCGACTCCCTGGTCGGCAGGGCCGTCCAGGCTCGCGACGAGGTCATGCGCCAACTCTGCACGTTCATTTGCGGGAAGTTCCAGCATTTCCCTGCGCAACCTTTCAAGGTCCCGGCTGCCCATTGTGTTCGCTCCAGTCGCCCTAATTCCAAAGTCAGTATCGCGCACCCGAATGGCATCGTCCGACCTCTCCGGAGCGGGAGGAGAACGCAGGATCAATGCAGGTTCAAGGGGTCAGGCAGGTAGTTTTGCCCCGACGCGTCAACGGGCTTAGAATCAAGTCCATATACCTACGCGATCAGCATGTGACTGCTACCGCCACCGATCCCATCGCGTCGCCATGCGTTCGCAATTGCTGCCTGGACGAGAACGATATCTGCCTGGGTTGTTTCAGGTCGATCTCGGAAATTGTTGGCTGGAGCCAGGCCACCGAAGAAAACAAGAGAGAGGTCCTGGCCAGGTGCCGTTTACGGCACAAACAACACCAGTGAATTGCGAAACGCAGGAGGAAGTGGACTACTACTGGGAGAAGCTGTCCGCGGGCGGGGACAGGAAGGCGCAGCAGTGCGGCTGGCTCAAGGACAAGTTCGGCGCTTCCTGGCAGGTCGTTCCGACCGTCTTGCCCGGGATGATCAGCGACCCCGATCCCGGAAAATCCGCAAGAGCCATGGAGGCGATGCTCAAGATGAAGAAGCTCGACATCGCCGAACTGAAGCGCGCGTACGCGGGATGATAGGTCTTCTCAGCCACAGATAAACACAGATACACACAGATATAAGAGCTTGTCTGTTCTTGATCTTATTCCGTGTTTTCCGTGTGATTCCGTGGCCGATGCTTTGCGCTTCGCGCTACGCCACGGCCATCGCTTTCAATATCAATTCCGCAAGCGCCAGGTCGTCCGGAAAGGTGACCTTGATGTTGCTCGCGCTCCCCATCACCAGCTTCGGCTTCAATCCCGCTCCCTCGACCGCGCGGGCTTCGTCCGTGGCGAGGCCCGGATCGGCGTCCCGCAAGGCCTCCAGCAGCAGGCGAAAACGGAACATCTGCGGGGTCTGCGCCATCCACAAATTGTCGCGCGGCTCGGTGCCGGCGACGCGCGACTCGCGGTTGCCGCGCTTCAGCGTGTCTGCAACGGGGATCGCGAGCAGCCCGCCCGTCTCGTCCATCTCGAGCTCGGCAAACAGGCGGTCGAGCTCCACGCGACCCAGGCACGGCCGGACGGCATCGTGCACCAGCACCCAGTCCATGGCGCCCAACTGGTCGCGGAGGGCGAGCAGGCCGTTCAAAACGCTCGCGGCGCGCGTTTCGCCGCCGCAGTAGAGCGGAACGAGTTTTGCGCCGAACTCACCGGTGTCTACGCGCGGGAAATGCGCGTCGCCTTGCGCCAGCACCACGAAAACCCGGTCGATGCGCGGATGCCCGGCCATCGCCCGCAGCGCGTGGTGGAGCAAGGGGCGCCCGGCGATCTCCAGGTACTGCTTCGGTCTGGCCGCGCCCATGCGCGTGCCTGCGCCGGCGGCGGGAATGAGGGCGTAAGCCTTGGACACGACAGAACTATGCCACATCGGCAGTATTGCGGAGTGACCGATTGCGGCCCGACGTACGCGCGGTACTGCGCGCCAGCGCACTCGCCGCCCGCCCGTTCCCTTTGAAATACCTTTCGTAGAGCCCATAATGATGGAACTTATCTCAAAGGTTCCGGATGTCCTCCAGCGTTCCTTCGATACGCCCGGCCGCAGTGGCAGGGACGTTCTACCCCGGCGATCAGCGTGAACTTTCGCAGAACCTGGCGCGGATGCTGGGCGCGGCTGCGAGCACGGGTCCCGAGCGCGCCGTGCCCAAGGCGATCATCGCGCCGCACGCGGGCTACATCTATTCCGGGCCGATAGCCGCCAGCGTTTACGCGCTGCTCGCTCCGGCGCGCGGAATCATCGAGCGCGTGGTGCTGCTCGGTCCGACCCATCGCGTTGCGGTCCGGGGACTGGCCCTGCCGGGCGTCGCCGCTTTCGCCACTCCGCTGGGCACGGTGGAAATAGACCGCGCTGCCGTCGAAGCGCTGCGGCAGCTGCCGCAGGTGGTGGTGAGCGCCGAAGCCCATGCGCTGGAGCATTCCCTCGAGGTGCACGTGCCGTTCCTGCAGGCCATACTCGGCAAGTTCACCCTGGTGCCGCTCGCGGTCGGCCGCGCCGGCCGGGACGAGGTGGCCGAAGTCCTCGAACGCCTCTGGGGCGGAACCGAAACGCTCATCGTCGTCAGTTCCGATCTTTCGCACTACCTGCCCTACGCGGACGCGCAGGCGGTAGACCGCGCGACGGCGAAGGCGATACTGGAGCTTGCCGCCGACATATCGCACGAGCAGGCGTGCGGCGCGACTCCGGTCACGGGCCTGACGCTCGCAGCGCAGCGGCGCGGTCTCCGGCCTGAACTGATAGACCTCAGGAACTCCGGCGACACGGCGGGAGACCGGGACCGGGTCGTGGGCTACGGCGCATTCGCCTTCTACGACTCGTGATGAGATCCAACGCAGATCCGATCGTGCTGCCCTCCGGCTCGGGATACGTGGTCCTGCGCGGCAGCGCGGAGCCGCTGCCGCAGGACGCGGGACAGGTGCTTCTGCCCCTTGCACGCGCCGCGATAGCCGGCGAGTTGGGCATCGCGCATCCCGTTCCCGATACCTTGCCCTGGCTGAAGCAGTACGGCGCTTGTTTCATCACCATCACCCACGGCGCAACCCTGCGCGGCTGCATCGGCACTTTACGGCCGCACCGTCCGCTCGTGGAGGATGTCCGGAGCAACGCCGTTGCCGCCGCCTTTCGCGATCCCCGCTTCAAGCCGCTGGCAGCCGGGGAGTTCGGCGCGGTAGCGCTGGAAATCTCCGTCCTTTCCGCGTTGGAGCCGCTGTCGTTCAGCGACGAACGCGACGCGTTGGGAAAGCTGCGTCCCGGCATCGACGGCATCGTCTTCGAGTACGGCCATCACGCGAGCACCTTTCTCCCCCAGGTCTGGGAGAACATCAGGGAGCCGGCCGATTTCCTCGCGCATCTCAAGCAGAAGGCGGGATTGCCGCCCGACTTCTGGGACCGCGACGTGAAACTGGCGCGCTATACGGCGAAGAAATGGCGGGAAACTGGTGGTTAGAAGAACGATGCAGTATGCTTTTTCGGATTCGTGTTAGGCCAAACGAAAATGGGCGCGCGCGAATACCCTGGCCGGTGGTGGCACATGCTGGAAGACGGCAGGATGCAGTGCGACCTGTGCCCGCGCGATTGCCGGCTGCACGAAGGCCAGCGCGGCGCCTGCTTCGTGCGCATGCGGGCGAAAGGCGAATCCGGCGACCGCATGGTCCTCACCACCTACGGCCGCTCCTCGGGCTTTTGCATCGATCCGGTGGAGAAGAAGCCGCTCAATCACTTCTATCCCGGATCGAGCATCCTGTCCTTTGGCACCGCGGGCTGCAATCTCGCGTGCAAATTCTGCCAGAACTGGGACATCTCCAAGTCGCGCGACATGGACC
>CAZQJF010000478.1:0-3515 GCA_964593735.1 uncultured Streptomycetaceae bacterium
GCCGACCGATGGGCTGATGTGACGCTCGATGTTGGTGTTCATGGCCTACTCCTCCCCGAGCGAGCGCAGGAGGGCGCGGGCGTTGCCGCAGGCGGCGATCTGTTCGGCCTGCATCTTGTGACGCTTCATCGGGTCAGCGACTGCGCCGGGATTCGGATGCTCGATCATTGCGCGCAGCGCCTCGACCAGTTGCGGGTAGGCATTAGCGGCGTGGGCGATGTAGGCGGCATCCGCCGCGCTGTCTCGATATCGCGGCAGTGTTGTATTCGGGGCAACGATGAGCCGCCCGTTATCCTCAACGTTCCACGGCAGCGGCGTTGCGGGTGCGTGCTTGGTCATGCTACCTCCAAGAAAAACTCGTTCAGGGTTGCGTACTGCCTACCCTTTCCTTCCGCTGGTGTCGGGTTGACCGGCACGACGCGGATCGAGTCGCCGCCCATGTAGGAGTCGAGCCGGAAGGTGCGACCGTCAGAGCGTTCCAGCAAGTCACCGGCGAACACCTTCGTCTTGGTCGTCTTGGTCCTCAGGTGCTTGGTCATGGTCTAGTCCTCGGTTAGTTGAGCGGGTGGTTAGGCTTGCCCGACCTGTTTCCCGTACCAGCGAAGATAGTCGCGGGCCAGTTGGCGGGATGTTGCGCGAAGGGTTTTCAGGGTGTGCGCAAGAATGGTTCTGCGAACTGGCAGGGTAAGAGTTCCGCCCGGTTGCTGGTGAGTGCTTCTGTTTTTCATTGGTCGGTTTCCTTGTCTAGTTCGGTGGTTAGTTGCGGCCCAAGTGCTTGTTCATCTTGTCGTGCCAGTACTGGCTCTTGGCATATAGTTTTTCTGCCAGTTCCTTTTTTCCGGCCTCTCTTGCTAGATTTGCTTCGTGCAGCCAGCGCGAGGCTTTTACGGTTGCGTTGTTGGCTTTTTCGTTGTCCATAGCCTGCAGTGTACGCCAATCCAAGGAAAAGTAACCCCCCCTAACGATAAATTTAAACCCACCCTTTAATCAATAACTTACGAAAAGGGGGGGGTGGCCTCCGGCCTGTCATCTACCTGCTCGCGCTTGTTCCTCGTGCTGCGCCACCTTGACCGCCTGCACGGGCTTCGGCGCGCTTCGGCGGGTACTCGGAGCCGTTGAACGTCATCGGGGTAAAGTGCCGGAGCGATTCGAGCGTGACGAGCGCGATATCTTTATCGCGCGGTACGATGGCGTGGTACTTGATCCGGCCTCGCGCAAAGACGAGTAGCGGTCGGCGCGCGTTCTCCTCGTCAGGGCCTAGATAGACTGCCGCATTGAATTGTGGTTTCATGATCCTTCCTCTCGTTCGGCAGGATTGCCGGTCAAGCCGCCTCACACGCGGCTTGCCCTGCTACCCTACGCGGCCTCTGCGATGCGCTTCCAGTCGGATTTCGGAAGATCAAGCACCGCGCCGCCGAACGCCTCGAAGTCCGTGGCCCGATCATACGAGTCCAGGTCCTGCGAGGAGCGCGTTACCGCGTTCATCACGCCGTAGCGGGACAGGTCGGCGCCTTCGATCAGGTGACGCAGAATCGAATTTTGCTCGCCATCGTTCAGGCCGAGCTGATTCGCCAGTTCCTGGACGGCCGCGACCGGGTTGCCTTCGATCTTCTGCTCTGTCGCGTTCTGCATGTCGTCCACCCACTTGCGGAACGCTACCTCATCCATCGCCGCGTTGATTACATCGCGAACCTTGAGCAGAATCGCGTAGTCCTCGGCCTTCTTGGTTTCGTCGGTCAGGAACTGGACCACGTTATCGCCTTCGATCGCCCGCCCGAGATGCGCGCGGCGGAAGGCGTCCTTGTCTCTGATCATCCCGTTCAGGCAGATCAGTTGTTCGGCGAACGGCTTGACGAAAAGGCTACCCATACCGACCTCTGAATTGCCGAGGATACCGCCGGCACGGATTACGTCGCCGACGCGCCTGCCCTTGACCTCGGCGGTCATCGCGGTGTTGACCCACTTGATGTAGAGGCGCGAATCCGTGACCTCGCAGGAGACGACCTCGACGCCCTTGGTATTCAGTAGCACGGGCAGGGCGACTTTCACCACGTCGAAGTGGTCGATGCGCTGAAACTTATCCGAGAGGAACGCTCGGGCGCTGTCATCGAGCAACCGAACCAGGCGGCGCTCCGGGTTGGCATCGAACCACGTGTTGACGTTGTCCGCCAGGAGCTTGGGCTGCTGGGCCAACATGCGCTCGTAGTATTTGGCCGGGATGCCGACGCGATCTGCGATCTGGCGATGGGCGTGCGGCTTGATGTCGTAGTGCTTGACTTCGCCATTCGCCACTGCGAGCCGCGTACCGACCTCGGTAGTCACGATCTTGAGGCGGCGCGTATCGGCAACGAAGTCTTTTTTGGAGGCGGCTTGGCGCTCCAGTTCTTGCGCCAGTTGGGTGAGGGTGCGACCTTGTTTCATGCTGTATCTCCGTGCCTCGTTTGTCTGCCGCACATCTCGGTATCCGCTATCCTGGGACTTTGGCTTACCGTGTGAGGCTTCGTGGTGAAGCGAACCACGAGGAGCAGTCTACGCCGATTTGCTAGAAAGTAAACCCCCATACCAGTAATTATTTAATCCACGGTTAAACAAGGACTTACGGAAAGGCTTTACACCCACCCCCCTGACGTGCCTATAATCCGCGCCATGAATCCAGCCGATACCTATAACGCCGCCGCCGCACGACGAGGCGCGATACGCCGCGCCAAGATGCTCCGCCTACGGGCCAAGGGGCTGAAACTCCGCGAGATCGGGAGACGATTCGGCGGGATCACCGCGCAGCGAGTCTGCTTCATCCTGAAGCGCGGCACGTGATCGACCCTCGCGCAATCGAGGAGCTAGTCCGCCGTATCGACGAGGGGGAGCAAGAGGCGCGCGTGATCTTTGCGCGGCTCCCCGATATGGTCGGCCCCTTCGAGCTGGAGGACTTGGGCGGCCGGGCGCAACTTTTCCCGCAGGTCGAGCTTAAGTACGGGACTACGGAGCAGCTTTACTGGCCAGCGCTCTGGTTCGAGAAGCACGTCGCGGAATGGAATTGCGAGGGGCCCCATGATCTCGACGACGCCTACGGGAACGTCCCGAACTGGGTAGCACTATCGGACGCCGAGGCAGACGCCTTGCACGCTCTACGCGCGCCGTCGAGCCTGTCCGGGATCGCCCGCCTTTCCAAGCGCGAGGAGGAGCGGTCGACGTATCTCCGCTTCGCCGCGGACTGGGAACGGCGCCGCGACCAGATGCCCCTGTTCTAACCGGCACTTTACAGGAGCAGAAAATGGAATTACAATGCGCGCGCTGTCAGGACGGCGGTAAAGAGAATCGCAGAGCCTTCTATTCTGCGGGTTGGGTCCCGAAAGGGACACAGTGATCCTACTCACTGCCGCCGTCCAGCCCGCCCGCAGAGTAGAGGGCTTTCCCTTTTCTGCTGGCCTACAGCCGACGGGCGCGCGGTTAACGGCGGCGCCCGTGGATACCTCGGGACCGTGGGATAGCGTTAAGACCCCGAGCGGAGCGGCGAA
>CAZQJF010000479.1:0-3505 GCA_964593735.1 uncultured Streptomycetaceae bacterium
AGCGGATTGTCGGGGTTGGCGAACTGGTCGAGGATGACGCCTTTACCCTCGTCGCGCATCCTCTCCGCGACGTCACGCGCCATCTCCATGCCGCCCTGCTTCGGCGTCAGCACGATCTCCGCGCCGAACGCAGCCATCGACTGGCGCCGTTCGACCGACAGGTGCTCCGGCATCGTCAGGATCATTCGATAGCCCATCATCGCCGCGCACATCGCGAGCGCGATGCCGGTGTTGCCGCTGGTGGGCTCGATCAGCGTGTCGCCGGGCTTGATCGTCCCGCGTTCCTGGGCGCGCCTGATCATGGAAAACGCCGGCCGGTCCTTGACCGATCCGGCCGGATTGTTGCCCTCGAGCTTGGCGAGGAGCGTATTGCTGGTCGTGCCGGGCAGGCGCTTCAGCCTGACCAGCGGCGTATTGCCGACGAAGTCCTCGAGCGTCTTCGACGCGGGTGCGGTACGTGTATCCATGGCGGCAGGCAGGAACCTATCTCAATATGATAACCGATGCCTGCGACGGCATTAGACGAATTCGGACAGTGCTTATAAGGACCACAGAGGTTACCTAAATCTCCGGGCGTTGGAGCAGTATCTGACAGTAACGCGCAACGCCCTGTTCCACGGTAAGGAACTGTGCTTCATAGCCGGAGCTCCGCAGCGCCGAGATGTCGGCTTGCGTATAGCTCTGGTAGCGGCCTTTGAGGTCGTCCGGGAACCCGACGTACCGGACAAGGCCGCGCTCGCGCATCGCCGCGAGCGTGAGCGGCGCTTCGCCGCCCGCTTTCCGGCAGGCGTTTACCGTGGCCACCGCGACGTCGTTGTAGCTCTGGGCGGCGCCGGTGCCCACGTTGAAAATGCCGGATTTTCCCGGATGGTCGAGCAGAAACAGATTGACCTTGACGCAGTCCTCCACCGACACGAAATCGCGCCGCTGCTCGCCATCCCCGTAGCCGCCGCTGCCGCTGAACAGGCTCACGTGGCCGGCTCCGCGGTACTGATTGAAGAAATGCAATACCACCGACGCCATGCGGCCCTTGTGCTGCTCGCGCTCGCCATAGACGTTGAAATAGCGCAATCCCGCGATCTGCGCCGTGCGCTCCTCGAACCGCCGCCGCACCAGCTGATCGAACAGGAATTTCGAATAACCGTAGACGTTGAGCGGGGCTTCGCACTCGCGCGTCTCGCGAAACTCCCGGCTCGCCCCGTACACCGCAGCCGAGGAAGCGTAAACGAGGTGAACCTCGTCGCGTATGCAGTAGTCGAGCAGCTCACGCGAATAAGCATAATTGCCGTGCATCATCAGGCGGCCGTCGGACTCGGTCGTATCGGAGCACGCCCCCTGGTGCACGATGGCGTCGAGAGCGCCGTCGAATGATCCCTCCTCGATCTTGTCGAGAAACTCGTCCTTGTCCAGGTAGTCGGCGATGTCGCAGTCGGCGAGGTTGACGAATTTGCTGCCGCGCTGGATGTCGTCCACCGCGATGATCTCGGTCATTCCGCGCTCGTTGAGCGACTTGACGATATTCGAGCCGATGAAACCGGCAGCGCCGGTGACTACGCAGTACATGCGCTGGCGCTCCATGTAAGGGATGAAGGATGAAGGATGAAGGATGACCTTTTGGTGTTACGCACCGGGAAAACCCTCGTTCGCGTCATGTAGTCTGCCTTCCTCTTTCTATTCATCCTTCATCCTTCCGCCTTCATCCTTCCGAAAAGCTCCTCGGGCGTGACCACAGCAGTGCCGAACTTGCCGATCACGATGCCGGCAGCGCGGTTCGCGAGGCGCACCGCCTCTCTCATGGGTGCCCCGCTGGCGAGCGCCACGCTCAACGTCGCGATCACGGTATCACCGGCGCCGCTCACGTCGGATACTTCGCGCGCCTGCGTGGCCACATGGAAGCGCGCGCCGTCTTCGAACAGGGTCATGCCCTCCTCGCCACGCGTTACGAGCAGCGCGTGCACACGGAGCCTCCGCCGGAGCTGCTCCGCACGCACGGTCAGCTCGCGCTCGTTATTCCAGGGACCCGCCACGTCCTGGAATTCCTTCCGGTTCGGCGTAATGACGGTGGCGCCGCGGTATCGCAGATAATCCTCGCCTTTCGGATCCACCAGCACGGTCTTGCCGGCGCGCCGCGCCATGCCGATCATCTTGACGATATGAGTAAGCCCTCCCTTGCCGTAGTCGGACAACACTACGGCGTCGACTTCCCCCAGCATCCGCTCGAAGTCGTGCAACTTGGCGGAAAGAACCTCGTGGCCGGGCGCAGTCTCGAAATCGACGCGCAGCAGCTGCTGGTTGTGGCCCCCGATCACCCGCAGCTTGACGGTCGTCCGGACGCCGCGGTCGCGGTGCAGCTGAACGTTGATGCGCTCGCGTTTGAGGAGGTTTTCCAGGCGCACCCCGGATTCGTCGGTGCCCACGACGGAAAGCAGGGTCACCCGGGCGCCGAGCGCCGCGGCATTGCGCGCAACGTTGGCGGCGCCACCCGCCCTTTCCTCTTCCCGCTCGATTCTGACGATCGGAACCGGCGCTTCGGGTGAAATACGCTCGACTACCCCGAACCAGTAGCGGTCGAGCATGGCGTCACCGACAACGAGAACCCGCGCCTTGCGGAAGGATGAAGGAGTGAGTCCGGGGTTTCGAAGGACGCGCCTGCGCGCGTCCGAGCCGGCGAACGCCCGACGCGATGCAGCGCGGCGGGCCAGGATCGAGGATGAACTCCGGGCGCTGCGCGCCGCAGCTCCCGCCTTTTTTCTTCTTGTTTCCGCTTTCATGTTTTGATTGTAGCGTTACGCGCCGCCGGCAGCGGCGATTTGATCGCTGATGGCGCGCAGAGCCGCGAGAGGATCCGGCGCACGCGTGATCGGACGGCCGATGACCAGGTAGTTCGCGCCGCTTGCCACCGCCGCGGCCGGAGTCGCGATGCGTTTCTGGTCGTCTTTGTCGCGCTCCTCGCCCGATGCGGGCCGTATGCCCGGCGTCACCAGCAGGAAGGCTTTTCCGCATTCCCGCCTGAGCGCAGCGGCTTCCTGCGGCGAGCACACCACGCCGTCCATGCCGCACGCCTGGGCCAGGCGCGCAAGCCCGGTCGCGGCTTCGTGCGGGCTGCCGGGGATACCGATGTCTTTCAGATCGGCGGCGCCCATGCTGGTCAGCACGGTGACGGCAGTGAGCCTGGGCGGCGCCCGCAACCCCGCAAGGGCTTCCCTCGCGCCGTTCATCATGGCGCGACCACCCAGCGCGTGGACGTTGATCATCCACACCCCCAGCCGCGCCGCGGCGAGGCAGGCGCCGGCAACCGTATTCGGAATGTCGTGGTACTTGAGGTCGAGAAACACTTCGAACCCCGACTTCTGCAGTTGCTCGGGCAACCGGGGGCCAGCGGCCGTGTAGAGCTCCTGGCCGATCTTGACGCGGCAGACCGCCGGATCCAGCCGGGCAGCCAGGGCGAGCGCGTCGTTCGCAGCCGGGAAGTCGAGCGCGACGATGATGCGGGGATCGCTCACGC
>CAZQJF010000480.1:0-3493 GCA_964593735.1 uncultured Streptomycetaceae bacterium
CGAACAGATCGTCGCTCGTCCGTCCCCTGAGGAGCCCGGCCCGCGCTTCCTGGAGGTAGCGCTTGATCCAATCCAGAGCTTCCTCGCCCAGCGGAACCAGCCGTTCCTTGGAGCCCTTGCCGATCACGCGCACGACACCCATGTCCTGGCTTACCTGCGAGAGCTTCAGCTTGACCAGCTCCGAGGCGCGCAGACCGCTTGCGTAGAGCGTCTCGAGCATCGCCTTGTCGCGCAGCCCCAGGGCCCGCTCCACGCGCGGCGCGCCGAGCAGGCTCTCGACGTCCTCTTCGGTAAGGCTCCTGGGCAGCGCGCGCGGGAGCTTCGGGGAATCGATGTTGAGCGTGGGATCGGCCTTGACGCGCCCCTGGCGCAGGCAGTAGCGATAGAAACGCCTGAGACTGGAAAGCAGCCGCGCGGCGCTGGAGGCGCGCGCCTTCTTCACGAACCGGTAACCCAGGTAGCCCTGGATGTCGGCGTTGTCCGCCGCGAGCAACCCTCCCTCTCTGCGCTCTCCGAGCCACGCGGCAAACTGCGCGAGGTCTCTGCGGTAGCTGTCCAGCGTATTGCGCGCAAGCCCGTCCTCGAGCCATAGAGCGTCGCAGAATTCGTCGATGAGCACCGTGTATTCGCCAGCCACTTCATGGAGTTCGGTGCCGCAGCCGCCTTCGCGAGTCACCGGAGCAGCCGCCGATCGCCGGCGAACACGGCGTGGTCCGCGATCCGTGATCCGGCAGGACCGTCACTCATCACGCCTTCATGCCCGAGGAGCCAGCGCTTCACTTCGAGCGGAAAACCGCCGCGCGCGTGCATGAATCCGCCGATGCCGTTAGAGCCCAGCACCCGGTGACACGGGATCACCAGCGGAATGCGGTTGGCGCCGCACGCGCCGCCGACGGGCCGCGGCGCCGTTCCGAGTTGGTTTGCGATCCTCAGGTAGGTGAGCGTGCAGCCGCTCGGTATTCCCGAAATCGCCCGCCAGACCCGGCATTGGAACTCGGTGCCGCGATAGGCGAACGGGAGATCGAAGCGGAATGCGGGATCGTCGAGATAACGCTCGATCTGGCGGCAGACGCGTGCTGCGAACCGGTCGAGGGGCTCCAGCGTCGCCGCGCCCCTGGGGAGATACTCGATGCCGGTCAGGCATTCGCCCGCGGTACGGATGCCGAGGACGGCGAACGGTGTGGCGAGCCGCGCTTGAAACGATTCCAGCATGAGAGCGAGTCTACCCCGGCGGCGGGTTGTGCGCAGGCTGGAGATCCTGCCGCGCGCCAATCACGCGGGAAATCGCCGGCGCAGATCGGCGCACTGCTCGGCGGACAACGCGCGTATGCGCTGCCCCTTCAACAATAGATAGAGCCGGGCAGTGGCTTCGAGTTCCTCGATCGCGTCGCTCGCCGCCGCCAGGTTCGCGCCGGCGACGACCGGGCCGTGATTGGCGAGGAGCACCGCGTGGTGCCTGCCGGCGTAACCGCGCACCGCTTCCGCCAGCCCGAAGTCGCCGGGCGCGTAGTACGGCACCAGCGGAAGGCTGCCGATGCGCATCACGTAGTAGGCGGTGAGCGGCGGCAACACGTCCCCGGGATCGACTTCTTCGAGGACGGAAACCGCCACCGAGTAGGTCGAGTGCAGATGGATCACGGCGTGGCTGCGGCTGCGCTCCTGGTACATCGCGAGATGCAGAAAACTTTCTTTCGACGGCGCATCGCCCGTCACCAGCTTCCCATCCCAGTCGAGCCTGGACAGACGGGCCGGGTCGAGCCGTCCCAGGCTGGAGCCCGTAGGCGTGAGCAGCCAGCCGCCCTCACAGCGGGCGCTGATGTTTCCCGTGCTGCCATGCGTCAGACCCCGGTCGAAAATCGATTTCGCGACATCGCAGATCTGCTCGCGCAAGGTGGTTTCGTTCATGTGTTATCCGATCATCCGGATTCGACTGGATCTCAAAAACAAGAACAGAAATTAGCCACAGATAAACACAGATAAACACGGATTTCAAAACCTAAGATCAAGGTGAGGAATTAGCCGCAGATACTATCTGCGGCTCAATAGCCCTTGGGTTTGGGATTGACCTTATCTGTGTTCATCTGTGTTTATCTATGGCTTCAAGAATCTTTTTTAGATCGCTTGCAGTTGAGCGAACGCCCGGGTGAAAAAATCCACCCCGCCGAAATTTCCCGATTTGAGCGCGAGCAGCACGGGCCTGGCTCCGGCCGTCAGGGTCCAGGGCACGCCGGGATCGATCTGGGGGCCGATACGCAGCGCGTGCACGTCGAGCGCCTGCACGACCGCGCCCGCCGTCTCGCCGCCGGCCACGATCAGCTGTCTCACTCCCGCATCGACCAGGCCGCGCGCGATCGCGGCAAGCGCGTGCTCCACCAGCGCCCCTGCATCGTTCGCGCCCAGGCGTTGCTGCACCGCCTTTACCGCTTCCGGCGCCGCGGTAGAGTAAACCAGTACCGCCCCGTCCGGCAGCAAGGGCTGCGCCCATTCGAGCACCCGCTCGACTTCCGGCCGGCCCGCCGCAAGCGCCAACGGGTCCAGTGGACACGCGGCTCCGCCCGCGCGGACGAAGTGCGCAACCTGCGTGTTGGTCGCCTCCGAACAACTGCCCGAGACGATGGCCCGATAGCCGGGCACCTGCGGCAATGCGGCGGCATGGTCTGCGGCGAGCAGCAGGCCGGCGTCCGCGAAATTCTGGGGCAATCCCAGCGCAACGCCCGAGCCCGCGGTAACGAGCGGCAAATCTGCGACGGCCCGGCCGAGGACCATGAGATCGCCGGTGGATATCGCATCGACGATCGCGATGCCTGCGCCGGCGGCCTTGAGCCGTGCGAACCGCTCACGCAGCGCTTCGGGACCGCGCGCAACGTCTTCGTAGCCCGCATGTCCGACCTTGCGCCTCGTCTGCGCCTGCAGCACGCGCACGAGATTGGCGTCGGTCATCGGCGTGAGCGGGTGGTTGCGCATGCCGGATTCGTTCAACGGCACGTCGCCGACGAACAGGTGGCCCTTGAACACGGTGCGGCCATTCTCCGGGAAAGCGGGACACGAGATGGTGAAATCGCAGCCGAGCGCATCCATCAGCGCCTCGGTCACGGGGCCGATGTTGCCCGCGGGCGTCGAATCGAAAGTGGAGCAATACTTGAAATAGAACTGCCGGCAGCCGTGCCGCTTCAGCCAGTCGAGGGCAGCGAGGGACTGGCTCACCGCGTCGGCGGCGGGTATGGTGCGTGACTTGAGGGCGACCACCACGGCATCGGCCTGGTCGGCGAGCGGCTCGCGCGGCACGCCGATCGCCTGCACGGTGCGCATGCCGCCGCGCACGAGATTGTTGGCGATATCGGTGGCGCCGGTGAAGTCGTCCGCGATGCAGCCGAGGAGCATGGACGAAGTCTAGCAGTCAACAGCATCAACGCGATGGGCGCTAAGAGCGCCTAACACAATGACGCCTCTTCCCTCATCCCAACCCTTCTCCCGGGCAACGCCCAGGCGTTGC
>CAZQJF010000481.1:0-3491 GCA_964593735.1 uncultured Streptomycetaceae bacterium
AGCGGCCGGAGCAGCGCGTGCCGATGTCGAGGCTGCGGGCGCGCATCGCCGAGCGGCTGGTGCAATCGCAGCACACCGCGGCGATCCTCACCACCTTCAACGAAGTGAGCATGCAGGCGGTCATGGACCTGCGCAACAAGCACAAGGACCGCTTCGAGAAGGAGCATGGCGTGAAGCTGGGCTTCACGTCGTTCTTCGTGAAAGCCGCCGTGCACGCGCTGAGGAAGTTCCCCGTCCTCAATGCATCGGTCGACGGGACCGACGTCGTCTACCACGGGTACTACGATATAGGCATCGCGGTCGGCAGCCCGCGCGGCCTGGTGGTGCCCATCCTGCGCGACGCGGACCAGCTCTCGCTCGCGGAGATCGAGAAAAAGATCGCCGATTTCGGCAAGCGCGCGCAAGACGGCAAGCTCACCATCGAAGAGCTGACCGGCGGCACCTTCTCGATCTCCAACGGCGGTGTGTTCGGCTCCATGCTGTCCACCCCGATCATCAACCCTCCGCAGAGCGCGATACTCGGCATACACGCGACGCGCGATCGTCCCGTCGCCGAGAACGGCCAGGTCGTCATCCGGCCGATGAATTATCTGGCGTTGTCCTACGATCATCGCATCATCGACGGGCGCGAGGCGGTGCTCTCGCTGGTGACGATCAAGGACGCGCTGGAGGATCCTGCCCGGATCCTGCTCGATATTTGAAGAGTGGCTCGTGGCTCGTTTCTCGTTACTCGCAGGTACACCAGTGCTGGAGCCAGCAACGAGCAACGAGTGACGAGTCACCTCTTATGAATTCATTTGACGTAGTGGTGATCGGCGGGGGGCCGGGCGGCTACATCGCCGCGATCCGGGCCGCCCAGTTGGGCCTGCAGGCGGCGTGCGTCGACGACTGGTCGACCGCGGAAGGCAAGCCGGCGCTGGGCGGCACCTGCACGAACGTCGGGTGCATACCCTCCAAGGCGCTGCTGCAATCGTCCGAGAACTTCGATCACGTTGGGCACGCGTTTGCCGAGCACGGAATCCGGGTGAAGGGCCTCGACCTCGATCTCCAACAGATGCTGAAGCGCAAGGACGCGATCGTGCGCCAGAACAACGACGGCATCGTCTACCTCTTCAAAAAGAACAAGGTGACCTTCGTCCACGGCCGCGGCAGCCTGGCGGCCGGGAGCGGCAACGGCTGGCAGCTCAACATCGAAGGCAAGGACAGCGGGTCGTTGACGGCGAAGCACGTGATCGTCGCCACCGGGTCCAATCCGCGCTCCCTGGTTGTGAACGGCGCGGCCGTCGCCTTCGATAACGAGCGGATACTCGACAATGCCGGTGCTCTCGCGATTTCCGAGGTCCCGAAGCGGCTCGGCGTGATCGGCGCCGGCGTGATCGGCCTCGAGCTGGGCAGCGTGTGGCGGCGGGTCGGCGCGGAGGTCACGATACTGGAGATGCTGGACACCTTCCTGCCGGCGGCGGACGAGGCCGTGGCGAAGGAGGGCTGGAAGATCTTCACCCGGGACCAGAAGCTCGACATCGTGCTGGGGGCGTCTATCGCCAAGGTTGCGGCAGGAAAGAAGGGCGTCAGCGTCGAGTACTCCACCAAGGCCGGGGGCGAGCAGAAACTCGAATGCGACCGGCTGATCGTTTCCATCGGCCGGGTGCCCAGGACCGAGGGACTGGGCGCGGACAGGGTCGGACTCAAGCTCGACTCGCGCGGCTTTGTCGAGGTTGATGGCGATTGCCGCACCAACCTTCCCAACCTGTGGGCGGTCGGCGACGTCGTGCGCGGCCCCATGCTCGCGCATAAAGCCGAGGAGGAAGGCGTCGCGGTGGCGCAGCGCATCGCCGGGCAGCACGGACACGTGGACTTCAACACCATACCGTGGGTGATCTATACCGCGCCGGAGATCGCCTGGGTCGGCAAGACCGAGCAGCAGTTGAAGAGCGAGGGGGTGCAGTACCGCTCCGGGCAGTTTCCCTTCATGGCCAATGGCCGCGCCCGCGCGCTGGGGGATACCCGCGGTTTCGTGAAGTTTCTGGCCGATGCGGCGACCGATCGCCTGCTCGGGGTGCACATCATCGGGCCCATGGCTTCGGAAATGATCGCCGAGGCGGTGGTCGCCATGGAATTCCGGGCGTCGTCCGAGGATATCGCCCTCATCTGTCACGCTCATCCGTCGCTCTCCGAGGCGATGAAAGAGGCTGCGCTTGCTGTTGCCAAACGCAGCCTGAACTATTGATGGCTGATGGGTAAAGGCGCCATCGGATCGGAGGCTCAGCCCGAGCCTCGGGTTGAGCCGGCCTCCGTTCTCGGGCTGTATGAAACAGCTCTGAGGAAGAGAGGGTTTGCCTCCGATGCCAGCCAGCACGTCGCCGTGTTGCGGCTGCAGCAGCTTTACGAGGAATGGGCGGAGTACAAGCGGCGCCGGCGCACGGTCCTGCACCGGCTGCTATTCCGGCCGCCGCTGCCGCGCGGGGTCTACCTCTGGGGCGGTGTCGGGCGCGGCAAGACGTTCCTCATGGACAGCTTCTTCCGCTGCCTGCCGCTGGAGCGCAAGCGGCGGGTACACTTCCATCATTTCATGCGCGACGTTCATCGCGAGCTCGACGAAATGAAAGGCACAGCGAACCCGCTGGATGCTCTGGGGGATCGAATCGCCCGGCGTTACCGGCTGATCTGCTTCGACGAGGTGGCGGTGTCCGACGTGGCCGATGCGTTGATCCTCGGGCGTCTCTTCACGCGCACGATGGACCGCGGGGTGGTCTATTGCATGACGTCGAACTACCCCCCCGGTGAGCTCTACCAGGGAGGGCTCAAGCGCGAGGATTTTCTACCGGTCATCGAGCTGATCAAGAGCCGGCTCGACGTGCTGCGCGTCGACGGGGGCGTAGACTACCGCAAGCTCGCACTGCAGCACGTCAAGGCCTACCACGCGCCGCTCGGCACCGAGAGCGAGCGCGCGCTCGACGATGCCTTCCGGCAGATCGCGGAAGTGGAGGAGGAATTCCACGAGCTCGACGTCGAGGGGCGCGTCATACCCTACCGCCACCGCGCCGGCGGCGTGGTCTGGTTCGATTTCAGCGTGATCTGCGGCTGGGGCCGGTCTCAGAACGACTATATCGATCTCGCCAAGCGATTTCACACCATTGTCGTATCAGCCGTGCCCCGCATGGGCCTGGAGCGCGCCGATGAAGCGCGCCGGTTCACGCTGCTCATCGATGTGCTGTACGATCAGCGCGTGAAGCTTATAGTTTCGGCCGAAGCGGCCGCCGGTGAGCTGTTGTTGCGTGACAGTGGTCCCGCGGACCCGCAGCTCAAGGCCATGATCTTCCAGTTCGAACGCACGGCGAGCCGTCTCGCGGAAATGCAGACGCGCGACTATCTCGCTCAACCAAAACTGGGACATGAGGCGGCGGCATAACCGTGGTGGCATTTCGATGACTTGGCGGAGGCGGCGGCATGAGCGGCATGGATAAGTTCAAGGCATTCCGGGTTTTCAACGA
>CAZQJF010000482.1:0-3476 GCA_964593735.1 uncultured Streptomycetaceae bacterium
GCGGAAGGTCCAGCGACTCAACCAACGTCCCCACCGGCATCGCCCCACGCCGTGTCGGCAGGCGCGATGAGCGTTGCGATGTGACCCGGCGCCTCGCGCGCCTGCTTTATGGCGAGCGCGCAGTCCGCAGCCAGGCTTGCGGCGCTGGCCGTGGTCTTTACCCAGTGCGACATCGGCCGCGCGACGCCCTCGATGTCGGCGGTGAGCGGCGCATCGTGCTTGAGGTGATAGGTCGCGTGCTCGCCGACGATGTTGACGATGCCCGAGCGCGCCTTTTTCGCGTTGTGCAGGTTAGCGAGACTGTTGCCAAGCCCCGGACCGAGGTGCAGCAGCGTGCACGCGGGCTTGCCGGCCATGCGGTAATAACCGTCGGCCGCGCCGCTCACGACGCCTTCGAACATACCGAGCACGCAGCGCATGCCGGGCACCTTGTCGAGCGCGGCGACGAAATGCATTTCGGACGTGCCGGGATTGGTAAAGCAGATGTCCACGCCGTTCATGACGAGCGTGCGGACGAGGGATTCAGCGCCGTTCATAGGTTCCTGGAGTAGCGTCTCAGGTAGGGGTCAGATGAAGCGTCTCAGATGAGGCGTCCGAAGTAAAGCTTCAACCCTAAGAGCGCCCAATAGGATGACGCCTCTTACTCATCCCCAACCCTTTTGCTGGAGGGAGAAGAGCTTGCCTTCCCTCTCCCTCCGGGAGAGGGATTGAGGGTGAGGGAAAGGAGCCGCGCACCACAAGCTCCCTGGTCGTCCTGCCAGTGCTGTGGCTGGTCCGGCACTTGTCTCTATCTCGGCCACGTTTTATCGTTAAACTAGCGGAAATCCACCGATCAAGAACCGGAGACTCCCGTGAAAATCAATCACTCTCAGATGCTGACCAAGAGGCGAAACAAGAAAAGAGGCAAGAAGCAGCTCGCGGTAATCGCCAAACAGGCGAAAAAGCTGGGGAACGAAAAAGCGAAGGCGGAGGCCGGGAAACCGGGATAGGGTGGGCTCAGATGCAGCGTCTCAGATGACAAGGCGTCTCCGATGAAACGTCCAGGTAGAACGTTGCCGACACGAAGTTTCCGAGATGTCCTGTCTGCGACGTACCATCCAGCTTTAGGCCCCGCCCAATGCCCCATTTACAGCCTGTCGGCTCGGCGATATCCAAGGTCGACTCCCCATGCGCTCGCATCGAACGTTCATGATGTCAAGTCCGACAGGCTGCTACGGATCCCAATCCCATGCATGCGCCACCCAGTCGAGGTCGCGCAACTGCATGAGCAGGTGCTCCTCGGACGGCAGGCCGAAGTGATCCTGGAACCAGATGACGACGGCGGACGAACGGAACGCCTGGTCATCCACGGCCGCCGTCGAATCGAACAAGGCGATGGACGCGACCAGGGGCAGGCGCGCCGGCGGGAACGCCGGATGGTAGTGCCTGGACGGCGGCAGGCGCTTCAGCCTGGGCCTGAGGACGAGCAGCGCTTCGCCGTCCCCCCCGAACATCTGTTTCGCGGTCCTGGCCGCTTCCTCGACACTGCTGTCCCGCGCTTGCGGCAGCCCGGCGAGCAATCCGCCGTAGGTGGGGTATTGGTAGAACCGCGAGAGCCGGAGCTTGCGGCCGGAGTGCTGCTCGACGATCAGCGTCTCGCCGGTCGTCACCTTGCCGAGCAGCGGGTCGCCGTCGTCGATCGGCAGCTCGTGCCAGTTCCAGGATGCCTTGAAGGCGTTGGCGTCAGCTTGCATTGTCTCAGTGACTCATCGCCCATCACTCGCTTTTTTTCTTTCCATGGCGGTGACTCCTTCAGTTGAGAGAGCGCCGTCCTGCCCTCCCGGATCAGTATCGCCCCACACCCCGGCTTATGCTACCGGGCGAGATGGAGAACGACAACAAGGCGCTGCCGGCCCTGCCACCCCAGGGTCCCGCTACGCGCACGGTCAAGCGATCCGGCTTGCCACGATCGGTTGCGCGATGATCCAGAGGCTCAGCATCGTATAGCTCACCATCAGGGCGAGCATCGGATACTGGCTGCGCAGGGCCGCCTGCTTGTCCGCAATTTCCCGCAGCGCGATGACGTGCGCAAGGTAAACCGCTGCGACGTGGCCGATGACGATCGCGGCGACCGACAGGTACCAGACGAAGCGCGCATCGACGATTCCGGGCCGGATGAAATGGGTCGTGGTGCCGAACAGGTCCCATCCCATGCCCAGGGGATCGGAGGCGAGCGGAATCAGGTATTGCGCGGCCATCACCAGGAACGCCAGGTAGTGAGCGAGAAAGTACGCAATCGCGATCGGCACCAGGGTCAGCACGTAAAGGCCCGCGACTCTCGACGTTGAACCGCGCGGACCCGGATCCACGCCGGGCGATCGTCCGCTCCAGACGGTCAACCGGCAAACGGCGAGATAGACCGCGAGGAAGATGAGCGGCGAGGCGATCAGCCCCAGCGTTTTCACAGCCGCCGGCGTCTCGAACGCAGCCATTACCGCCGCCCATGCCGGCGTATCGTTGAAGCCGTCGAAGCTCATGGCGGCGAGTATCAGCACGACCAGAACAATATGCGAAGCATCCACCGGCTCGCGCGTGAGCAAGCCCACCGCGTACGGGCGAAGATGCACGGAGATCCGGTTGTTTTCGACCCGGATCCCGGCCGGCGCGAATCGCGCCAGCAACCCGAAAACCAGGGAAAACATCTCGCCCCGGCGCAGCCACTCTTCCCTTCCGAACAACAGCATCCCGAGCCAGGTCAGGGCTGAATACGCGAGCATCGCGGCGGCCAGACCTGCCGGCTCATCGCTGTGCTCCCAGACTATTTCCATCCAGAGGAAAACGAGAAAGAGCGCCGCCGCGGGCCAAACGCCGAGCGCTGCCGGATAGTGCAGGCCGAGCGCAAGCCGCCGACCGCGCCGCAGCCGCGCGTAAAGCGCCTCGCCCCAGGCAAACAGCGTGTCGAGCGGGTTGACGAGCGCCCACAGGTTTCCGATCAAGGCCGAAACATAAGCCATGCCCACCCACCAGATCGCCCACACCATCGCCGGCGCGATGTTCTTGAGCGCGCTCTGGGCGCCGAACAGCCCCGCGCAGACGACGAGCAGGTAAAGTCCGACGCCGGCCAGCCGCACACCCAGCATCAAGGCCGGCGCGGCGAGCGCGCGGCCTGCTCTCCATTGCGTTATATCGATGCGAGGGTGGTCGTGCGACCGGGGCGCCCGGCGCATGAACAGCGCCATCATTACGAAGGAAACCACGACGGTCGCTCCGGCGCCGGCCAGGTAGAGCCAGAGCGGGACCGGCAGATCGTAACGCGGGCCGAAACCGTGCGCCTGCACAGGCTCCGCCGCGGCAAGCGCGCACGCGAGTGCCGTTCCGGCGACACGCGCCATGCATACCGGCGTTGACAAGAGATTATCCGGGGAACACAGTATGGGCCGATCTAACAGTTTGTTGAAAATCGCCAAAAGAACCGTTCGTATTGAGCGTAGCGAAGC
>CAZQJF010000483.1:0-3465 GCA_964593735.1 uncultured Streptomycetaceae bacterium
GGGACAATAGATCCGATGGAGGAGACCATGAAAACCTGCGGGCTGATAACCGCGTTACTTGTACTTTCGCTTGCAGCGGGCGGCGGGTACGCCCAGCAGAGCTACCCGACCAAGCCGATCCGGCTGATCGTGCCGTTCCCGGCAGGCGGCCAGACCGACGTCGTGGCGCGCACCGTAGCGCAAAAACTCTCCGAGTCGTTCGGACAGCAGGTGGTGGTTGACAACCGCCCCGGCGCTGCAGGAAGCATTGGCGTCGACATCGCGATGAAATCGCCCGCCGACGGCTACACCATGGTCCAGATATCGACGAGCTACGCCGCCAACGTGGCGCTCTACAAGCTGGCTTATGACCCGATCAACGATGTCGTGCCGGTCATCATGATCGGTGAAATCGCCAACATGGTCACGGTCAATCCGTCGGGTCCCTTCAAGAGCGTCAAGGACCTGGTTGCGTACGCCAGGGCGAATCCCGGCAAGATCAACTTCGCCTCCGGAGGCGTAGGCAGCGGCAACCACCTGGCCACCGAGGAGTTCGCCCAGATGACCGGCGTCAGGATGATGCACGTGCCGTACAAGGGTTCCACCGCCGGCATTACCGACCTGATGAGCGGCCAGATCCAGCTTATCTTCAGCGGCATTACCGGGATGATCCCGCACCACAAGGCCAAGCGCGTGCTCGGCATCGCGGTGACCAGCGCCAGGCGCAACAAGGCCGTGCCGGATCTCCCGGCCGTGGCTGAGACCGTTCCCGGCTTTGAATCCGTCAGCTGGTCAGCCATCCTTGCCCCCAAGGGCACGCCCAAGCACATCGCCGCGCGCTGGAACACGGAGCTCAATCGCATCCTGCAAATGCCCGACGTGAAGGCGCGCATGGAGGCGATCGGGCTGGAAGTCGTCGGCGGCACGCAGGCGCATCTGCGCCAAGTCCTCATGAAGGACATCGCGAAGTGGAAGAAAGTGGTTCAGGCCTCCAATATCAAGCTGTAAGATTACCTAACAAATGAGGGGAGACTCCCCTCATGCTCCCCTGCACCAGGGCCCATATCTCCCGGTCTGCGCGCACCCCAGTATCAGCGCATGTATGTCACGCCGCTGCCCGCCAGGATCTACGCCATGAAGTTTCATTTTCCGGTGATCGTCATCGACGAGGATTTCCGCTCGGAGAACGCGAGCGGCCTCGGCATACGCGCGCTTGCCAAGGCGATCGAAGACGAAGGCATCGAAGTCATCGGCGTGACGACCTACAACGATCTTTCGCAATTCGCGCAGCAGCAGTCACGCGCCTCGGCGTTCATATTGTCGATTGACGACGAGGAGTTCACGCCGGGGCCTGAAATCGACCAGGCGGTGCTGAACCTGCGCGCCTTTATCGAGGAAATACGTTTCCGCAATTCCGAGATTCCGATTTACCTGTACGGTGAAACCAAGACCTCGCGCCATATTCCGAACGACATCCTGCGCGAACTGCACGGCTTCATCCATATGTTCGAGGACACGCCCGAGTTTGTCGCGCGTCATATCATCCGGGAGACGCGCAGCTACCTCGACGGCCTCGCGCCGCCATTTTTCCGTGCGCTTACCCATTATGCGCAGGACGGCTCCTATTCATGGCACTGTCCCGGGCATTCGGGCGGTGTCGCCTTCCTGAAAAGTCCGGTCGGCCAGATGTTCCACCAGTTCTTCGGCGAGAACATGCTGCGCGCCGACGTTTGCAATGCGGTCGACGAACTGGGGCAATTGCTGGACCATTCGGGTCCGGTGGCCGCATCCGAGCGCAACGCCGCGCGGATCTTCAACTGCGACCACCTGTATTTCGTCACCAATGGCACTTCCACCTCGAACAAGATGGTGTGGCATTCGACGGTGGCGCCGGGCGATGTCGTGATCGTGGACCGCAACTGTCATGTGTCGATCTTGCACGCCATCACGATGACGGGTGCCGTGCCCGTGTTCCTGATGCCCACGCGCAACCATTTCGGCATCATCGGGCCGATTCCGCTCGAGGAGTTCCGTTGGGAGAGCATCGAGAAGAAGATCAGGGCCAACCCGTTCGCGCGGGAGGTCACCGCCAAGCCGCGCGTGCTGACCCTTACCCAAAGCACCTACGACGGCATCGTCTACAACGTAGACACCATCAAGGAAATGCTGGACGGCAGAGTCGACACCCTGCACTTCGACGAAGCGTGGCTGCCGCACGCGACGTTCCATGACTACTACCGCGGAATGCACGCGATCGGCCAGAACCGGCCGCGGTGCAAAGAATCGGTGATTTTCTCGACGCAGTCGACGCACAAGATGCTGGCCGGCCTGTCGCAGGCGTCGCAGATCCTGGTGCAGGATAGCGAACAGCGCAAGCTCGACCGGCACAGCTTCAATGAAGCTTACCTGATGCACACCTCCACCTCGCCGCAGTACGCGATCATTGCTTCGTGCGATGTCGCGGCCGCGATGATGGAGCCGCCGGGCGGCAACGCGCTGGTGGAGGAATCCATACTCGAAGCAATCGACTTCCGACGCGCGATGCGAAAGATCGACGCCGAATTCGGCGATTCGTGGTGGTTCAAGGTGTGGGGACCGGAGCAACTGGTCGAAGAGGGTATCGGCAATCGCGACGACTGGGTGCTCAAAGCCAACGACCGCTGGCACGGCTTTGGCGATCTCGCGTCGGGCTTCAACATGCTCGATCCGATCAAGGCCACCGTTATCACACCGGGGCTCGACGTTTCGGGCGCGTTCTCCAATCCCGGCATGCCGGCCGCAGTGGTAACCAAGTATCTCGCCGAGCACGGCATCATCGTCGAGAAGACCGGGCTCTATTCCTTTTTCATCATGTTCACGATCGGCATTACCAAGGGCCGCTGGAATTCGCTGGTCACGGAACTGCAGCAGTTCAAGGACGACTACGACCACAACCGGCCGCTGTGGCGCATCCTGCCCGAATTCGTGGGCAAGTACCTGCAATACGAGAAGGTGGGTTTGCGCGATTTGTGCACGCAGATCCACGGCGTCTACAAGGCAAACGACATCGCGCGGCTGACGACCGAAATGTATTTGTCCAGCATGGAGCCGGCCATGCGGCCCGCCGACGCGTGGGCGCGGCTGGCACATCGCGAGATCGACCGCGTTGAGATCGACCAACTCGAAGGCCGCATCACGAGCGTTCTGTTGACGCCGTATCCGCCGGGCATCCCGCTGCTGATTCCGGGCGAGCGATTCAACGCAACGATCGTGCGCTACCTGAAGTTCGCGAAATCCTTCAATCAGAAGTTTCCAGGATTCGACACGGATATCCACGGCCTTGTCGCGGACGAAACGAGCCGGCGCTCGAGATATTACGTGGATTGCGTTTCGCAGAAGTAGGCGGGCTCCGAAATTTTCGCTGTATCAGGCCGCCTCGAAACTGCGGATCTCGAACAGCGCCTCATTCAGGCTCATCTCGCCGGCTTCCAGGAGCTTGCCGACCAG
>CAZQJF010000484.1:0-3463 GCA_964593735.1 uncultured Streptomycetaceae bacterium
GAGCGCTGCTCGCCGCACGTCGCGAGCAGCCGCAGCTTGCCGCTCGTAATGTGGGCCATGACGTTGCTCGCGGTCTGGCTGATGGGCGCAAAGTCGCGCAGCGGATCGTACGGCAGACTCTTGTACACGAACTGGTTCATCGCGATCCCACTCGACACGCCGATCACCAGCGTATAGCCGTCGGGCTTCGCCTTCGCGGCGGCCTCCATGCCGATGATCCCGTTCGCCCCGGCGCGATTCTCGACAATGACTTGCTGACCCCAGGATTCCGTGAGCTTCTGCGCGAAGTAGCGCGCCACGATGTCGGCTCCCGCGGCCGGCGCCTGCGGAACGATGATGCGAACGACCCGCGCCGGGTATTCCTGGGCCGGCGCGGCGCCTGGCGTGAGGAGCAGGCCACCCGCCAGAAGGAGGGCAGTACGGCAACACGAGTGCATCGGTTATCCTCCTGAGTTCAAGGGCAATCTGGCCGCAGATAAACGCAGATAAACGCGGATAGGATCAACTTCAAATCCAAGGGCAGATCAGGCCGCCGATCCACGCCGGTCTTCTGAATTTGACCAATGGTCGTCGTAGATTTTATCGGCGTCCATCGACGGCTCAAACAAATGAATTCTGGCTCTTGAAATCTGCGTGTATCTGCGGCTCAAATGGACTTTGGGGTTTGAAATCTGTGTTCATCTGTGTTTATCTGTGGCTGAAATGGCGTTTTGAGGCGGGTTCCAGCAACGCGTTGACCGGTTTTTCATGAGCACGACCACACTCTACCCGTCACTGTTCTCCCCTTTCAAGCTCGCCGGCATGTCGCTGCGCAACCGCATCGTGCATGCGTCCATGAACACGCACATGGCGCACGACACCCGCGTGACCGACCAGTTGATCCGCTATCATGCCGCCCGCGCGCGCGGCGGCGCCGCGCTCATAGTGACCGAGCCGATCAGCATGGCGCGGCACCAGAACGTGTCGTACCGGGCGCGGGCGTGGAACGACGACAATCTCGACGGCCTCAAGCGCTGGGCCGACGCGGTCGAGTCCGAGGACTGCCGGCTGCTCGGACAGATACAGGATCCCGGTCGCGGCCGCCACAACACCGGGATCGGCGCGGACCCGATCGGCGCCTCCGCCCTGCCCGACGATCTTTCGTGGCTCGTGCCGCACGCGCTCACCGTGGACGAAATCCATGCAATGACCGGGGATTTCGCGCAATCCGCGGCGCGCCTGCAGCGCTGCGGCTTCAGCGGCGTGGAGATCTCGGCCGGTCACGGCCACCTGTTCCACCAGTTCCTGTCGCCCTGGTCCAACGTGCGCACCGACGAGTACGGCGGCGACCCGGAGGGGCGCACCCGTTTTCTGACCGAGCTCATCGCCGCGTTGCGGGACACGTGCGGGCGGGGCTTCATCCTGGGACTGAAGCTTCCCGGCAACGACTTCGTTCCCGGAGGAATCGGCCCGGCGGAGGCCGCGGCGATAGCCGCCCGCACGACGCGCTCGGGCGACGTCGACTACGTGGTCTTTGCGAACGGAACCCACGGTCACCAGCTCGAGCACCACCTCCCTGACGCACACGGCCCGCGCATGCCCTGGATGCCGGCAGTGCGGGAAATCCGCCGCGCAATTCCCGGCGTGCCGCTCGTTGCGCTCGGCCGGATCACGGAGCCTGCCGAAGCCGAGACGATCATCGCATCGGGAGAGGCGGATCTCGTCGCGCTCGGGCGGCCTATCCTGAGCGATGCGGCCTGGCCGTTGAAAGCGGCGCAGGGCCGGGCGCGCGAAATCCGGCAATGCGTCTGGTGCAATATCTGCTGGGACACCATCAACACTCACCTCAGGCCGATCGCGTGCGTGAACAATCCGCGCGTGGCGGATCGACACGAGGCCGACTGGTGGCCGTCACCAGCGAACGTGCGCCGCCGGGTGGTCATCGTCGGGGCGGGCGTCGCGGGCATGGAAGCGGCATGGGTCGCCGCCGCGCGCGGCCATGACGTGACGGTGTTCGGCCGCTCCGGCGAATCTGGCGGCAAGACCCGGCTGCACGCGCTGCTGCCGGGCGCCGAACCCCTCGCCGGCATATACGCGTATCAACTCGCCGCGGCGAAGAAGGCCGGTGTGCGCTTCGAACTGGGCATCGAGGCCGGCGCGGCGGAGGTTCTTGCGCTGCAGCCCGACTGCGTGGTGCTCGCCGCGGGATCGCGCATGTTGCCGCCGCTGCTGCTGCCGGCGGAAGCGCGCGGAAAAGGCCTTTTGACCGATCTGCGCAGCGCAATGGCGGAACTGCTCGGTAATCCGGTGCGCCGGGCCGGCGCGGCAGTCATCTTCGACATGGACCACACGGAGGGCACGTATGCTGCCGCGGAGCTGCTGCGCAAGCTGTTCGACCGCGTCGTGGTGATCACGCCGCGGGAAACCGTCGCGCAGAAGGTTGCGCTCGTCACCCGCCAGGGCATCCTGCGGCGCTTTCACCAGCAGCGCATCGAAATAGTCGCCCTGGCAGAGCCGCGCTGGAGCCGGGACTTTGCCGGCGGCCAGGTGGAGTACGCGAACATCTACAGCGGCGATGCGGGCGCGATCGTGGACGTCTCTTTCTTTGCTTATTCGACGCCGCGCGTCCCGGAAGACATGCTGGCCGCGCCGCTGCGCGCGGCGGGGATGGAGGTGCGCCTGGCGGGTGATTGCCGCTCGCCGCGCGGCCTGCTCCACGCGACGTCCGACGGGCATGCAGCGGGAAATGCGATCTAGAAAGGTCTCAAAACCCCGATTTCAGCCACAGATCTGCGGCTGATTTCTGTGGGGCCGCACGGTAGCGCCGGGGTTACCACAGCAACTCGGACCCCGGGACCACGCGCTTCTCGTCGCCGGGCAGTGACTCCTTCAGGAACGCAAGCGGGTTCGGCGCGGCTTCGACGGATCCCGTGGCCTTAAGGAGGCTGGCATACGATATCGATCCGTCCGCGTCGGCCTTGATGTTGGCCGCGGCGTACAGGCCCCACACCAAGCCGCCGATCAACAATATCGGGTTGGTCAGCCCGGCCCATATCGACAGCGACCGCGCGGTCATCGTATTGCCGACCACGGCGTTGGTCCGCTGCAGGACCACTCGCTGCTCAGGGTCCATGGGCACTGCGTCCAGGGCCTTGCCGACCACCCCCTTGTAGACGGCGTCGCCAAGAAATACCGTCGGATCGGGCAACTCCTCCGCCCAGGCGGCTGTCGGCAGCAGCAGGCATGCAGCAAGGAGAATTGAGCGGGTTTCCGACACGGCTGATTACCGGTTAGCAAGCACTATGCCAAACTCTGGGGATATCATACGCCCGCGAAACGTCCTGGGGGACCGCACGGGCCATCTATTTATGGCCCCCTAGCAGCCTGTCGGGCTTGAAGTTCCGACATGCTGCTAATGCAAAACCGCCCGCAGATTTGCAGCAGAGCGGGGTGAAAACACCAGTTTTGGCTGTCAATAAGGACG
>CAZQJF010000485.1:0-3455 GCA_964593735.1 uncultured Streptomycetaceae bacterium
CGTATGAACGCGCCGAAATCCGCGCGCTCCGGATCGCAGTATTGACGCGCCTTGTCCTCCGACCAGCCGTAGAAGTCGACCTTCTCGTGGCGCTCGGCGTCGCGCTGCTTGCGGTAAGGCATCAACTCGTGCCGCCGGTGGTCGTAGGCTTCGATTTTTTCCTGTAGATGGGATTCGTCGTAACGGTCCACGTGCACCGTGACTTCGAGCGGCAGCCGCGGCGTGATGCGGCCGGCTTCCGCCGGGTAGCCCACGCACAGGCCCGCCACGGGGAACACGCCTTCGGGCAACTCGAGCACGCGGCTCGTTACGTCCGAGCGGTTGCGCACGTGGCTGATCGGGCAGGTGCCGAGCCCGGCCGCTTCCGCTGCGCGGATGAAGCTCGCCAGCACGATGCCGGCATCCACCGCCGCATTCATGAAATGATCGAGATGCTCGTTCGCGAACGGCTTGCCGCGCCAGTCGCCGATCTGGCGGATTCTGCGGTTGTTGCCGCAGAAAACGAGAAACACCGGCGCATCCATGATCCACGGCATGTCCGGTATCGTGTCCACAATGGTCTTGCGCCTGCCGGCATCGGCGACGTGGATGATTTCGGCCTGCTGCAGGTCCGATTTCGAAGGGGCGGACAGGGCGCAGGCGAAGAGCAGGCGCAGCAACTCAGGATCCACGTCCCGGGCGGCGAACTTGCGGTGCGTGCGATGCTCCAGGGCCCGCGCATGCTCGTCCAGGCCCGGCCAGCCTGCTGATACGGTGAGTTGCGAACCGAACCGCTCCAATGTGGCACGTTCAATGCGGCTTACGACGTCTTTCGTCAGGCTCATACAGCCTCCTCCGGTGCGCGGCCTGAATGTTACCCCAAGGCAGGGGCTGCTCCAGGGAGTTATCGATGAGAATCATCGAGTTGATGGCGCGTGGTCACGTGGGCGCCGATTGCCGCGCTAATCGTTCGACCACGCGCCATTTGCCTTGCCTCGAGGCAAAAATCTGGCGTAAAATCACGCCCTTCCCGCATTTTCATCAGACATTCAGCAGACAGGATCACATGGTAGTCATACGTCTCGCACGCGCCGGCGCCAAGAAACGCCCGTTTTACCACTTGGTTATTGCCGACTCGCACCGCGCACGCGACGGCCGCTTCATCGAGCGCATCGGTTTCTACAATCCCAAGGCCTCGGAAGGCCAGGAAAAGTTGCGCATCGACCGCGAGCGCCTGGCGCACTGGAAGGGCAAGGGCGCGCAGCCTTCCGATACCGTAGTGCGCCTCGTCAAGCAGTTCGGCCGGCAGAAAGCGCCTGAGACTGCGAAAGCCGCCTGAGAATCTGGTGTTGATG
The DNA here is from genome assembly GCA_964593735.1 of uncultured Streptomycetaceae bacterium. Classification (GTDB taxonomy): domain Bacteria; phylum Pseudomonadota; class Gammaproteobacteria; order Burkholderiales; family SG8-41; genus SG8-41. Next base: position 1,335 of record CAZQJF010000485.1, read on the forward strand.
GGGCGCATAGGCGCCCCGTTTGGCGTGCGGGGCTGGTTCAAGGTGCAGCCGTTCACCGCAGCGGTGACAAATCTGCTGGACTATCCCGCCTGGTGGGTCGGCAGCGCGGATGACTGGCAGGAGCACGCGGTCACGGAAGCGAAGGCGCACGGCCGGGCGGTGATTGCGCGGCTCGAGGGTTGCGTGGACCGCGACGCGGCTGCCCGCTTCCGGGGCAAGGAAATCGCGGTGGCCCGGGCACAGTTGCCGGAAACCGGGCCGAACGAGTACTACTGGAGCGACTTGATCGGCTTGAACGTGGTAAACGGCGCCGGGCAGGATTTCGGGCGCGTGACGCAGATGATGGAGACCGGCGCGAACGACGTGCTGGTGGTGCAGGGCGAGCGGGAACGGCTGATTCCGTTCATCGCGGAGGTGATCGCCGCGGTCGACCTCGAAGCCGGCGTGATGCGGGTGAATTGGGATGCGGACTTCTAGAAGCAAGAGCAGCAGTAGCAGTACTGGCCACGGAATCACACGGAAAACACGGAATTGGAAGCAAGGGCCCCGCAAGGGAGCACGTGAAAGACACAGACAATAGAAAGAGCTGAACGGTCTTGGCGGTCTGTGCTGTTCTTGAATCTTCCGTGTGCTTCCGTGTGTTTCCGTGGCTGAGTGTTGTTTTTGATCTTTTGTGCAGGCTTCAGCGTGGCGTGCGATGTTCCAGTTCGACGTGATCACGCTGTTTCCGCAGATGTTCGATGCGGTGACCGGATGCGGCGTTACCGGCCGGGCGCGTGATCAGGGCTTGTATCATCTGGCGTTCTGGAATCCACGTGAGTTCGCGGCGAATAGCTACCGCACGGTGGACGACCGGCCCTACGGCGGCGGACCGGGCATGGTCATGATGGCGGAGCCGCTCGCGAAGTCGATCGCGGCGGCGCGGGAGCGGCAGAAGAACGCCGGCGTGCAGGACTCGCGGGTGGTATATCTCTCGCCGCAGGGTCGGGTGCTGGACCACCGGGCGGTGATGGAACTGGCGGCAGGCGGCGGGCTGGTGTTGCTGGCCGGGCGCTACGAGGGCGTGGACGAGCGGCTGATCGCGCGGCACGTCGACGAGGAACTCTCGATCGGAGATTACGTGCTCTCGGGCGGGGAACTGGCGGCGATGGTGGTCATCGACAGTATCGTGCGCCAGCTGCCGGGCGCGCTGGGCGATGCGGAATCGGCGAACCAGGATTCCTTCGTGGACGGGTTGCTCGATTGCCCGCATTACACGCGGCCCGAACGCTACGAGGGCGAGACGGTGCCGGCGGTGCTGCTCTCCGGCAACCACGCCGACATCGCCCGCTGGCGTTTGAAGCAGGCGTTGGGAAGGACCTGGCTGCGCCGGCCGGGTTTGCTGGATCAGCGCGCGTTGAGCGATGGAGAGCGCGCGCTATTGGAAGAATTCATGAAAGAAGACAGAGAGGTTTGACCATGGACATCATTCAACAACTCGAAGAGGAAGAGATCAAGCGGCTCGGGAAATCGATACCGCAGTTCTCGGCCGGCGACACGGTAGTGGTGAGCGTGAACGTGGTCGAAGGCGACCGCAAGCGCGTGCAGGCGTACGAGGGCGTGGTGATCGCCAAGCGCAATCGCGGGCTCAATTCCGCGTTCGTCGTGCGCAAGGTTTCTTCGGGAGAGGGCGTGGAGCGCACGTTTCAGACGCATTCGCCGCTCATCGCGAGCATCGAAGTGAAGCGCCGCGGCGACGTGCGGCGCGCCAAGCTCTACTACCTGCGGCAGCGCACCGGCAGGGCCGCGCGCATCAGCGAAAAGCTGGTTGCTGTCGAGGAAGCCGGCGATGCCGGGATCGCGCAACCGCCTGCTCCCGCCAAGGAGGTCTGAACAACCAGCGAGTCGTCGTTCCCGCGCAGGCGGGAATCCAGGCGCTTCAGTTCGTTACTGGGTCCCCGCCTTCGCGAGGATGACTGGTTCAGAGGTTCTTTGAATTCTGCCGGACACCACGTCCGGCAGGCTGGTTGCAAGACGAAAGGGCGGCCCGGCGGGCCGCCTTTTTTGTGCCGCCTGCACTTTCTTGAAGGCGTTCCTGCCGGTAAGCCGCACCGCCGGCGCTACAATCACACGATGCGGGTT
>CAZQJF010000486.1:0-3452 GCA_964593735.1 uncultured Streptomycetaceae bacterium
CTTGTCGGGCTTTCGCTGCCCCGACAAGCTGCTAAATGGAAAAGCGGGTTGTAACAGCCTGTCGGCTCCACCGTAGCCAGGAGCGATCAACCATGCATTCACACCGACCATTGATCATGCCAAGTCCGACAGGCTGCTAGGGTATTTGGAGGGTCGCACTAGGGGATGCACCCGATACGTGGGGGGGCCTCACCCTTGTAAGCTTGCGGTCGGCTGATCGGGCCGCTAATCGGGCTGAAAACTCGGCGCATTTGTCGGGAAATTTTACAGATCGAGCCTCGATTGCCTACATCGATAAATAATACTTAATAAAATCAATGGCAAGACCAGTTGGCGTGGATTTTGCATCGATTTGAAGGTTGACCGCTCTCGCATGAAAAAAACCTATTTTCTGTTACTGGTGACCGTGCTGTTGGCACCGCCAACAGCGTGGGCGTTCGGTGACTGGTTCACGCAGCTTGCCGCATTGGAAGCGGCCGCCGCGCGAGGCGAACCCGAGGCCCTGGTCCAACTCGCGCAGAAGCACGAGCATGGCGAGGGCGTGACCAAGGATTTTCAGCTCGCCAATGCCCTTTACTGCAAGGCCGCGAAAGCGGGCCATGCCGAGGGGCAGTTCAAGCTCGGCTGGATCTATGCCAACGGCAGGGGTGTCGAGCGCGATGACGGTGTGGCCGCTGCGCTGTTTGCCATGGCGGCGCAACAGGGGCATGAATACGCAAACAAGCTGCTGGAGTACGTGCGCCAGCATATCGCCACGCAGTTGCCTGCCTGCCTGCTGCCCGATCCGCCGGTGCAGGTGGCAGTCGTGAGTGAGAGCGGCCCTGCGCCTCGCGACCGCAACGAAATCGAGCAGCTGGTGCACCGGCTGGCTCCGCAATACGCGGTCGACCCGAATCTCGTCCTCGCCGTGATCTCGGCCGAATCGGCGTTCAATCCCAAAGCGCTTTCGCCCAAAAACGCGCAGGGCCTGATGCAGTTGATTCCGGAGACCGCCGAGCGCTTCGGCGTCAAGCAGGCTTTCAGCCCGGCGGAGAACATCAAGGGCGGGCTCGCGTACCTGCGCTGGCTGCTCGCGTTCTTTCAGGGCGACGTCCCGCTGGTACTGGCAGCCTACAACGCGGGCGAGCGGGCGGTCGAAAAATACCGCGGCATCCCGCCCTATGCGGAAACCCGAAATTACGTCAGGAAAATCACGAGCGTATACAAACGGGCCCTCCACCCCTTCGAGCCCGGCATCGTCGAGCCCTCGCTCATGATGGCGCGGCCGCTATCCGCGCAACGGTGATGCTCTGGAGACTCCGGGAGTAAGATTCCGGTCGTAGTAGTATCAGGTCCGACCCGCTACTGGGCGCCGACAATTCCCTGGCCAGTGCCGAACATCTTCCGAGGATCACACGCGGTTCTATCCGTTCTGGAGGGAACGAATCTCCGGACGCGGGTATTCGTGCCGGTGTTCGTCCTGGCCTGTCTGGTGAGCCTCGCCTATGTATTTTCCCGACCGCCGGTCTATGTGAGCCATGCGCGCCTTCAGATCGAGGGTCCGCGCAGCCAGCGGCAGGCAGGGGAGGGCGAAGTCGCGCCCAATCTGCTGACTGCGGCGCAGGCGCTGACGAGCAGTGCCGTGCTCGACGGGGTATTCCAGCAGTTGAGCCGCACCCATTCCTCCGCAGCGGCTGCAATCGGGTCCACCGATGCGCTCCGAAACATGCTGAGCGCAACCCCCGTCGCCGGCACCAACATCATCGAGCTTTACGGTGAGGGTGGGCAGCGCGAGGTGCTGCCGCTGATACTCGATGCCTGGATCGCGGCTTATCGCCGGACCCAGACCGACGCGCACGACCGTTCTTCCAGCACCGCGCTCGACGAGGCCCGCTTGGCAGTCCAGCAACTCCAGAAGGACGTTGCGGCCAAGCGCCGGGACCTCGAGCAGTTTCGCAAGAAAGCCGACATCGTTTCGCTGGAGCGCGAGGAAAATCAGGCATCGGCCCGGTTGAGGGGCCTCAATACGTCCCTGAATGAGGCGCGCAATCGCGAAGTCAACGCCGAAGCCCGCGTTTCCGCGATGCGGGAAAACGTCGCGGCCGGCAAGATGATAGCGACGCCTGCCGACCGAGCGCTGATCCAGAATCTGGAGAAGCGCGCAATGGACCTGCGCGAAAAGATGAAGGACCTTGAGCACGAATTCACCGGGCCGTACCTCGCCCTCGATCCCAAGTACAAGGCGCTGCGCTCCAATCTCACCCGCGCCGAGCAGGACATCGCGCGCGAGCGGCAGACGAGCGCGCAGCAGTCGGTGCAGAACGCGGAAGAAGAGCTTGCGGGCGCGAAAACCGCGGTGCTGCGCCTGCAAAACGAGCTTGCGGCGAGAAAGCGGGAAGTCCAGGAATTTACGGCACGGTTCGCCGAGCACACGGCGTTCGTGAACGAGCTGAAAAGGATGGAGGAATCGCTCGATGCGTCGAAGCAGCGCCTGTCGCTGCTCGAAGGAGAGAAAAAGCTTGCCGGCCCGGTCGTTACGTTCCTTTCGCAGCCCTCGGTTCCCGAACGACCGGCACGCCCCGATTACTGGCGCGATGCTTTGATCGCCGTTGCCGGCGCCGGGCTGCTCGGGCTGATAGCGGTGTGGTTCGTCGAGTTCTTCCAGCGTTCGGCGGCGCCGCACCCGGAGATCCTCAGGCAGCCGGTGATCCACATCGCCTATGCGCCCAACGCCATGCTCGATGCCCCCATCCCGGTTTACAACGCGCCCGTCCTGCGGCTGCCGGAATCCGCTTCCGCCGCGCAGTTGCCGCGAGAGCTTTCTTCTCCCGAGGTGCACGCGTTGTGGGCCGCCTCATCACCGGACAGCCGTCTCGTCATCGCCGGGTTGTTCGCCGGCATGACGCTCGAGGATCTCGCCGCGTTGCGCTACGAGAGCATCGACGTGGGTAACGACAGTGTGTATCTGGGCGGCTCGAACCGCTCCGCCTCGCTGCGCGAGCCGATCAAGGGCCTGCTGACTGAGCGCCAGTCGCGGAACGGCGCCGGGCCGGCGCTTACCGATGCGCGCGGCGTCCCGTTGTCTGTCGAGGATCTCGAGGGCTTGATCGCATGCGCTGCCTGCGACGCCGGTCTGGCGAATCCCGCGGAAGTCACCTCGGATGCGCTGCGGCATACTTACCTCGCCTACCTCGTGCGGCAAGGGGCGCGGCTGGCGGACATCGGCGGCATCGTCGGCCACCTGGCGCCCGCCGCGTTTCGAGACTACGGCCGGCTCTCGCCGCCCGGCCCGGGCCTGCCGCTCGAGCAGATAGACCCGGTCTTTCCCGCTCTGCGCGGCCCGGTGTAAGACCAGGCACCATTGAGCCGCAGATAAACGCGGACAAGATCGAAAGCAAGAACAACAATAATTTGCCGCCGATGGCCGCCGATGGCCGCCGATAAGTTCAAGAACCCGTAGAGCGAACGCGGAT
>CAZQJF010000487.1:0-3432 GCA_964593735.1 uncultured Streptomycetaceae bacterium
CGACGAGTCCGACAAGAGCGGCATGCGCGCGGTCATCGAGTTGAAGCGCGGCGAGAACCCGGAAGTGATCCTCAACAATCTGTGGAAGGACACGCAGCTGGAGGAAAGTTTCGGCATGAACGTCGTCGCGCTGGTGGACGGACAGCCGAGGCTGCTCAATATCAAGCAGTTGCTGGAGGCGTTCCTGCGGCACCGCAGGGAGGTTGTGACGCGGCGCACGGTATACGAATTGCGCAAGGCGCGGGACCGTGGGCACGTGCTCGAAGGGCTGGCCGTGGCGCTGTCCAACGTGGACGAGGTCATCGCGCTCATCAAGGCTGCGCAAACGCCGGCGGAAGCGAAGGCGGGACTGATGTCGCGTTTCTGGCGGTCCAGGCTGGTCGAGGAACTGCTGGCGCGGGGCGAAGGCGACTTGTCCCGGCCCGAGGGACTGTCGCGCGAGTTCGGTCTGCACAAGAACGGCTACCGGCTCTCCGAGGCACAGGCTCAGCAGATACTGGACCTGCGCCTGCAGCGCCTGACCGCGCTCGAGCAGGACAAGATCGTCGCCGAGTACAAGGAAACGATGGAGAAGATCACGGACCTGATCGACGTGCTGGCGAAGCCCGGCCGGGTTACCGAGATCATTTCCGGGGAACTGGCGGCGGTAAAGGAGCAGTACGGAGACGAGCGCAAGACCGAGATCGTGACGATTACGCAGGAGCTCTCCACGGAGGACCTGATCGCCGCCGAGGACGTCGTGGTCACGCTTTCCCACGGCGGTTACATGAAATCCCAGCCGGTTGCGGACTACCGCGCGCAGAAGCGCGGCGGGCGCGGCAAGCAGGCCACGACCACCAAGGACGACGACTTCGTCGAGAAGCTGTTCATCGCCAATACGCACGATCACATCCTGTGCTTTTCCAATCGCGGGCGGGTCTACTGGCTCAAGGTCTACGAGGTGCCGCAAGGCAGCCGCGCGTCACGCGGCAAGCCGATCGTGAACCTGGTGCCGTTGATGGAGCACGAGAAGATCACGGCGGTCCTGCCCGTCTCCGAGTTCGACGACGATCACTTCGTATTCATGGCAACGCAGCTGGGGACGGTCAAGAAGACTGCCCTGTCGGCGTTCTCCCGTCCCATGGCCAGGGGCATCATTGCCGTCGGCCTGGATGACGGGGACTACCTGATCGGGGTGGCATTGACCGACGGCAAGCAGGACGTGATGCTGTTCTCCGACGCCGGCAAGGCGGTGCGTTTCTCGGAGGACGAGGTGCGCGCGATGGGCCGCGGCGCGACCGGGGTGCGCGGGATGAAGCTGCAGCCGGGCCAGCGGATGATCTCGCTGCTGACCGCAGCCGATGAGAGCCAGTCGGTGCTGACGGCTACCGAGAACGGCTTCGGCAAGCGCACCCTGGTGTCGGAATACACCCGGCACGGGCGCGGCACGCAGGGCATCATCGCGATCGAGTGCAGCGAGAGGAACGGCAAGCTGCTCGCGGCCCAGCTCGTCACCCCGGAAGACGAGATCATGCTCGTCACCACCGGCGGCGTGCTCATACGCACGCGGGTCGCGGAGGTGCGGGAGCAGGGCCGCTCCACCCAGGGCGTGCGGCTGATCAATCTGGACGAAGGCGAGAAGCTCGCGGGGCTCGAAAAGATCCTCGAGCCGGAGGAGAACGGGGAAGAAGGCGGATCCCGGCTCACAAATCCCACGGATACGCCTCCGGATAGCCCTCCGGAATCCCCTCCCGATGTTTGAACTTTCCGCCCTGGTCGTATCTCCCACGGTACGTCTCACCCGGGGCGCGAGCCCGGCGAATTCATTGGATCAGAAAGGCATTTGATGTCGCGAGTCTTCAATTTCGGCGCAGGTCCGGCCATGCTGCCGGAGCCGGTGCTCAGGCAGGCCGCAGAAGAAATGCTCGACTGGCAGGGCAGCGGGATGTCGGTGATGGAGATGAGCCATCGCGGCAAGCAGTTCATCGGCATACATGCGCAGGCGGAGGCCGACCTGCGAGAGCTGCTGGCGATCCCGAAAAACTACAAGGTGCTGTTCCTGCAGGGCGGGGGCGCCGGCCAGTTCGCCTTCGTCCCGATGAACCTGCTGCGGGGCAAAACCGCAGCGGCTTACGTGAACAGCGGCCACTGGGCGGAGAGGGCGATCGCCGAAGCGAAGCGTTACTGCAGGGTCGACATAGCGGCGAGCTCGGAAGACGCCAAGTTCACCTACGCGCCGAAGCAGGACAAATGGAAGGTGGGCCGCGACGCTGCGTACGTGCATTACACGTCGAACGAGACGATAGGCGGCGTGGAATTTCACTGGATTCCCGAAACCGGCGACGTTCCGCTCGTCGCCGACGCTTCCTCGCACATCCTCTCGCGCCCGCTCGACGTGAGCCGTTTCGGATTGATCTACGCCGGCGCGCAGAAGAACATCGGTCCGGCGGGTCTCGCGATCGTGATCGTCCGCGAGGATCTCATCGGGCAGGCCGCGCCCGCAACGCCGGCGATATTCGACTACAAGGTTCAGGCCGGGGCGGATTCCATGCACAACACTCCGCCGGTTTACGGCATTTACATTGCGGGCCTGGTGTTCCAGTGGCTGAAAAAGCTGGGCGGGCTGAAGAAGATCGAGGAAATCAACGTCGCCAAGGCCAGATTGATCTACGATTATTTCGACGAGAGCGAGTTCTACCACTCGCCCATCGCGACGGACGACCGCTCGCGCATGAACGTCCCGTTTACGTTGCGCAGCGACAAGCTCGACGAGGAATTCCTCAAGCAGGCGAAAGCCCGTGGGTTGACCGAACTCAAGGGGCATCGCTCGGTCGGAGGCATGCGCGCTTCAATCTACAACGCCATGCCGGTGGAAGGCGTGAAATCACTGGTGGAGTTCATGCGTGACTTCGAAAAAAGAAACGGCTGAGTCTTTCAAGATACTCACGCTCAACCAGATCTCGAGCGTCGGGCTGAAACGGCTCTCCGGCGGCCGCTACGTCTGCGGCAGCCAGGTGCAGGACCCGGACGCGATCCTGGTGCGGTCGCACGATTTGCACGCCATGGAGGTGCCCGCCAGCGTGAAAGCGATCGGGCGCGCCGGGGCCGGCGTCAACAACATCCCGGTGGAAAAAATGAGCAAGCGCGGGGTGCCCGTGTTCAACGCGCCCGGCGCGAACGCCAATGCGGTCAAGGAGCTCGTGCTCGCCGGAGTCCTGCTCGCGGCGCGCAACCTGGTACCGGCGCTGCGCTTCACCACCGGGCTGACGGGAGACGACAAAACGCTGAACAAGCTCGTCGAAGACGGCAAGAAGGAGTTTTCGGGCATGGAGCTGCCGCGCCACACCATAGGCGTCGTCGGCCTGGGCAAGATCGGCAGCCTCGTCGCGGACGCCTCGATCAAGCTCGGCATGAACGTGATCGGCTACGACCCCGAGATCACGGTGGAAGCCG
>CAZQJF010000488.1:0-3432 GCA_964593735.1 uncultured Streptomycetaceae bacterium
CACCGCCTTGTTCGTTCGCGGATCGATCGAAACGATTGTCCCGTCAGGCGTCTGCATGAGCTTTGGTTCGGGCGGCTTCAAATATGGCTGCAAGATCGCCGCCGCCGCGCCGCGCTCGCCGCTCATCCACAACTGCCGCGCCTGCTCACGAATCTGCGGCGGGATTTGCGGCAATGACGGCTGCGCAGGCGAAGGCTGCTGCACGCCCTGACGCGCGGGCCCGCCGGGTGGCTGGGCTACCTGCCCGGGGATGGGCGACTGCGGCTGCGCTGGCGTGCCGCCAAAGGCCATCTCAGGCGGCTGCTGTGGCGCACCGGGCGGCTGCTGTGGCTGTCCGCTGTTGGGAGCGCCGCCGAAGAACCGGTGGTCGCCGATGTCCTGGCCGGGGCCCCTGCCCCACGCCGGCACATTCCGACCGAGCGCGGCCTGGGCGCGCGGCGCAAAGAAATGCGTCGCGCCGTTGGTCGGATCGTTACCGGCATAAGCCTCATCGATGGTCTTTCCGATGTGCTCGTACTGCTGGCTTCCGACGGGAAGCGAGGCCATGCGCTGACGCCCCTCCGCCGTGTTCACCGGCTCGAACTGGTTGGGCGCGCGGATGACCCCCGGCACGGTGTCGCCGCCAAAGCCGCCATTGGCCGCGCGGTTGCGGATCACGGCTGCGACGGCGCGCTGGCCCTCGGGGCTTTGATTGCCCGCTTCCGCATGGATGGTGCGGATCATCAGGTCGCGGTCTTTGCCTTGGGGCACGTCCAGCGGATTAAGTTCGTTCTGCTCGTAGATGCGCGGCGACGGCGCAAGCGCGCTGGCAATGCGCGCGGGTGTCTCAGAAGGCGCAACCGCAGGCGCAGCATCAGCCGATAGCCCGCGAGCAAGCGACTCCGGTGATGGAGCGCCGGACGTGCCAGCCGGGAAAAACTTCTCGAATGACGCGCCGTCGGCATCGCGATCCTGCCGCTCGTACATTCCGGCAAGACCGCCCTGAAGCGCGCGCGCGATCGCAGCGCCGATCGATGGCGTCGGCGCCGTAGACATGGCCTGCTCGGCCAAAATCTCGGAATATTTCTTGCGCTTCCCGGTGAGAGCTTGTGCGAGGTTCATGTCTTACCCGAATTTCTTCCCGAGGCCGTACAGCCCAGCACCGCCCAGCCCCGCAATCCCCCCGATGAGCGCGTTCGTGGTCGCGTTCTTGCGCGCTTGCTCGGCCTGGAAGTTTTCCTGCTGTATGCCTGCGGTCTGGTACATATAAGATCCGATGGGCGTGGTATCGACCGTGCCACCTTGGTATTGGGCGAAGTTCGGAAGCGTCGGCGCCCCGCCGTGCATTAGACTAGAAATTTCCGCGATCGGCTGATTGCGGAGCGACAACATCTCCTGCAACGCGCGCTCGCGATCCGTGGCGCCCGCCTGCCGGATTGCCATCGAATTGCCGAAGCCCTGCTGTTGGAGATCGTTGCCGTATTGCGTTTGCCGGGCGGCGTTTTCGTATTCCTGTTGCTGTTGGTTGGAGTTGAAGGTGGCCTGCTGCATCTGCGCGTTGTTGGCGAACTCGCCCGATTGCGCCGCTTGAGAGAAGTTCTGCGCTTGTGCGTTGTTCCCGAACATGCCACGGCCAATCGCCTGATCGTAGGCCTGCTGCTGTCCGGCATTGGCGAACTGGCCTTTGCTCATGTCCATCCCGAACAAACGGGACTGCTCCTGCCCGCCAGCCAGGACCACCTGGTTGCGCGCGTCATTGGCCTGACGATTGTATTCGTCCATTGATTGGTTGAAGGCGGCCGTATCGCGCACAAAGCCCTGGTTGATGAGCTTGCTTTCCAGCGCGTCGCGATCAAACTGAAGCTGCGGATTGAGCCGGGAATAGAGCGCGTCCTCGACCCGGCGGCGATCGGCCGAGAAGTCATTCGCCCCGACGCTGCGTTGCGGCCCGCCGACATCCGCGAAGCCTGTCTGCTGCTTTCCGGTATCCGCGAAGGTGCGCGCCAGGTTGACGCTCATCGCCTCCGGGCCGTCGCTAAGCCCGCGTGTCGTCGGGTTGGTCGGCATCGCGTAATTCGCCGGCAGGCCGGCTGAGCTGATCGGGGCTCCAAGAACGCTGTTGAGCCGCCCTACCTGACTGGACGCGAGCTGGTTCATCGAAGAGCCGAGCGCGGTCTGCTGGTCGTAAAGCTGCCGCTGTTCGGGAGAAAGCGTCTGCTCGCGTTGATACTGCGGTATTTGATAGGTCTCGCCGTTCGGGCCGGTGATCGTCTGCTGCCCGATCTGGGTGTAGTTCACATTTCCGGTCGGGCTGATCTCATTGGCGTTGCCCATGATGGAGTTGGCGACGGCCGTGTTGACGTTGCTGCTGGTCTGCGCTTCGCCGACGACGCGGGGGTCCGGCGGCGCGGGAGGAGAAGGAGAACTTTTGCCCATTACGATGATGTCCTTTTCAGAAAACGGCAGTCGGTTCGTTTGAGGCCATACGAGAAAGCATCCTCACGCCCCTGCCAGCGCAGCGGATGCTTGCCTTCCTCGGTGAAGCCCAGGCCTTTGATGAGACGGCGCACGCGCTTGTTGCCGCGCGCGCATTGCGCTTCGATCCGCACACATCCGATCTGATGAAACGGATAGGCGAACAGCGTGCGCAGCGTTGCCGGGAATGCCCAGTCGGCACGGTCGAATGCGATGCTCACTTCAATGACGCCGCCAGCCGGATAGCGGCGATAGCTGTGATAGACGACGCCGCCGAGCAGCGTATCGTTGCGCACCACGCCGAGCGCGGTATAGGCGCCGAAGTCGGTCGTGCCCGGTATTCTCTCAGCGACGAACGCAGCGATCACCTCGTCGGCACCGAACAGGACGGAGCCGACCAGCGCGGGGGGTGTCATGCTATTGCGGCTGCTGTTCTTGACGGGCGAGCGCTTCGGCAAGGACGGCGGCGGATGGTGCGGCGCCGGCAAGGCCGTACTTGCGCAGGATGTCGATCAGAGAGTCGTCGAAGACGACGTAGTTGCTGCTACGCGGATCAACCCACCCGCCCTGCAATTTCGCTTGTGCATCATGCAGGATAGTCGAGTTGGATCGGTATTTATCCTGCGTTCCGGCTGCGCTACTAATTCGAGATTCTATTTCTTTCAACGCGCCTTTTTGTGATCCGGTCGAGTCGATCAATCCAGCAATCATGTCGTCTACTGTTGACCCCGCACCAACTCGGCGCGAGCCTTGGTCGAGATACTTGATGCCGGGGATGCCGGCTTCACGGAGAGCGGCGGATGCATTTGCGGGCGAGCCCGTGGCCTTTGGATGGGCCATGTCATAGAACACGCTCTGAAAACGACGCGCTCCAAGATCGGGGTGCGCGCTATAGTCCGACGCAATCGGTTTCATCACGTCGTCAATGGCGCTGCGAATATGCGGAGCCTGCCCGGACGGCGGCTTATCCCAATCGAG
>CAZQJF010000489.1:0-3428 GCA_964593735.1 uncultured Streptomycetaceae bacterium
CCTAAATGGCTCCCCGAGCTGGGCTCGAACCAGCGACCTGCGGATTAACAGTCCGTCGCTCTACCAACTGAGCTATCGGGGATCAGGCTAGACCTTAATATTCCAGCGAATCCTGTACTAAGCACCGCGAAAGCGGCTGGCCCGTTCGCGCAATTCCGGCATTGGCAGGCTTGCGGGCGACTTTGCCGGTAACCGGAACCGCCGGGCGAACGTCCAGTGTGAAATAACTGGCTGGCGCTGCTGTGGAAAGGCGCATATATTAATAGTTGAGCCTATTCGGGTCAACGCTAATTGCGGAATTTCCCAAGTTTATGAAATGGTTAAAGCGTATCGGTCTTATCGTCGGCGTGCTCGTCCTGCTGCTCGCCGCCATTCCTTTCTTCATTTCCGTCAACGACTACATCCCGCAGATCGAGAAGGCGGCCTCGGAGCGGCTCAAAGAGCCGGTCAAGATCGAGAAGCTGCGCCTCGCGTTCCTGCCGGTGCCGCATCTCACGGTGGATGGGATCACGGTGGGGAAAACCGCGGACCTTTCGGTCGGCAAGGTCACCGTCACGCCGGATCTCTGGTCGCTGCTGGGCTCGACCAAGGTCATCAGGACCCTGGAGATCGACAAGCTGATCATCACGCAACAGGGCATGGACAAGGTCCCGCTCTGGCTCGGAACCGATCCCGAATCCAAGGAACCGGCCGCCGTGCGGGTGGAAAGCGTCAAGCTCGACGATGCAACGCTGAAGTTCGCCAAGGCGACATTCGGCCCGTTCGACGCGCGTCTGCGGCTTACTGGCACGGGCCTGCTGGATGAAGCGTCCATCACGGGGCGCGACGGCAAGCTCAAGGCAGTCATCAAGCCGCATGAGAAGGACAAATACCTGGTCGATGCGGCCGCCAAGTCGTGGAAACCGCCGGTCGGGCCCGCGATACTGTTCGACGAGCTCAATTTCAAAGGCGTCGTAACGCTCAAGGATGCCAATCTCACCGACGTGCGCGCGAAGCTCTACAACGGCGTCGTGGCCGGCAAGATGACGGTGAGTTGGGGGAAGGGGATACAAGTGAAGGGCAACCTCGACGTCAACAAGGTCGAGATCAGGTCGCTGTTGCAGGTGCTCGGCCGGCCCGCCAGTATGAGCGGCAGGCTCACCGCCCGGCCGGCATTTTCGGGCACCGCTTCCACACCGGAGCAACTCGTCAAAAACTTGCGCCTGGAAACACCGTTCGACGTGCAAAATGGCGTCCTGTACGGTGTCGACGTCGCCAAGGCGGCCACCTCACTCATCGGCAGGGACGGCGGGAAAGGCGGTGAAACCCGCTTCGACAAGCTTTCCGGTCACCTGGTGCAGGACCGCGGCACCCGCCGGCTGACGAAGCTCAGTATCGTTTCCGGCGCGCTTTCGGCCAACGGCAACGTCACGATTTCTCCCAAGGATCAACTGTCCGGCAGGGTGAACGCGAGCGTCAAGGCAGTCTCCATCGTCTCGGCCACGGTGCCGCTCAACGTGGCCGGCACGGTGCAGAATCCCCTTCTTTATCCTACCGGCGGCACCATAGCCGGCGCCGCGATCGGCACCGCAGTGGCGGGGCCCCTGGGCGCGGGGGTGGGCGCGAAAGTCGGACAGTGGGCGGAAGGCCTGTTCGGCGGCAACGAAGAGAAGAAAAAGAAGTGAAACATTTTCACACCAGCACGCTCGCGACCGCTTTCGCCACATAGTCGATGTTACGGGTGTTGAGCGCCGGCACGCAGATGCGCCCGCTGTCTATGGCGTAGAGCGAGTATTCCTCGCGCAGCCGGCGCACCTGGTCCCGCGACAGGCCGGAATAGGAAAACAGTCCGCGCTGATCGACGACGAAGCTGAAATCGAAATCCGCCCGGATCTCGCGGATCTTTTCAACGAGCTGACGCCGCATGAGCTTGATGCGGTCGCGCATCTGCCCGAGCTCCAGTTCCCACAGCGCCCGCAAGTCCGGCGTCGTAAGGACCAGGGTGGCCGCCTGGACGCCGTGCGTCGGCGGGTTGGAATAGTTGGTCCGGATCACGCGCTTCAAGTGGCTCAACGTGCGAGCCGCCTGGTCGGCATTCTCCGTGACCACCGAGAGCGCGCCGGCCCGCTCGCCATACAGCGACAGGGACTTCGAAAACGAAGTCGAGGCCAGCACGACGGGACACGCGGCGGTGAAGCGGCGCAACGGCGCGGCATCCGCCTCGATGCCTTCGGCGAATCCCTGATAGGCCAGGTCGAGGAACGGCAGCAGGCCGCGCTGGTTGACTACTTCGATGACGCGCTCCCACTGTTGCGCTGAGAGGTCGACGCCCGTCGGATTATGGCAGCACACGTGCAGCACGACGATCGCGCCGGCAGGCAGCTTCTGCAGCCCTGCGATCATGGCGTCGAATCTCACGCTATGGGTCGCGGCGTCGTAATAGGGATACGCGTGGACCTCGAACCCGGCGGCTTCGAACAGTGCCTGGTGATTCTCCCAACTGGGGTCGCTGATCCAGACCTGGGACCCCTCACTCGTCTTGCGCAGGAGGTCCGCCCCGATCTTGAGCCCGCCGGTTCCACCCACCGCCTGTACCGTAACCACCCGCCGGTCGCGCAGAGCGGCGCTATCGGCGCCGAATACCAGGTTCTGCACCGCCCGGTGGTATGCCGGAAGACCGTCGATCGGCAGGTAGTTGTGAGGGAGTGCACTTTCCGCAAGTTGGCGCTCGACGCGCTGGACGCACTCCAGCAACGGTACTTTCCCCTCGTCGTCGTAGTAGATGCCGACGCCGAGATTCACCTTCCTCGGATTGGTGTCGGCGTTGTAGGCCTCGGTGATCCCGAGGATGGGATCGCGTGGCGCCATGTCGAGCGCGGCGAACGGGGAAGAACTCATGTCTGTAGAGGGTGGTCGGAGTGTAGACAAGACAAAGGTTTGAAGGGTTTTTCCTGATCCAGAGGCGATTTTACCTGCTCGTTGCCGGTGTCGGCCAGCACAAAGCCGCAAATGCTGGCCGCGGGCGGGTGCAGTATGGGAAAATTTGCCGTTTAGCCACGTTCGTCGTGCCATGAGCAGTTCCACCTCCGCCTCCCACCCGGCCAACACTGCCGACACGGCAAACCCGGCCGGGCGCTCGCGCCTGGCGCCTTTGGTCTTTCCCGACAGCCCGTACCGGCTCCACCGGGCGTTCGACCCGGCGGGCGATCAACCGGAAGCCATAGAAAAACTCGCCGAAGGCCTGCGCGACGGGCTCGCCTACCAGACCCTGTTGGGGGTAACCGGCTCGGGCAAGACCTATACCATGGCGCACGTCATCGCGCGTCTGGGCCGTCCGGCGCTGATACTGGCGCACAACAAGACGCTGGCCGCGCAGCTGTACTCCGAGATGCGCGAGTTCTTTCCCGACAACGCCATCGAATATTTCGTTTCCTACTACGATTACTATC
>CAZQJF010000490.1:0-3417 GCA_964593735.1 uncultured Streptomycetaceae bacterium
CGGTCATGATCGACTCCTCCAAGTGGGAGGTGATCGAGGCCGGGCTGAAGTGCGTGCAGGGCAAGCCGGTCGTCAACTCGATCAGCATGAAAGAGGGCGAGGCGGAATTCCTGCGCCAGGCGCGGCTGTGCAAGCGCTACGGAGCGGCGGCGATCGTGATGGCGTTCGACGAACTGGGACAGGCCGACACCTTCCAGCGCAAGATCGACATCTGCAAGCGGGCATACGATCTGCTCGTCCAGCGGATAGGCTTCCCGCCGGAAGACATCATTTTCGACCCGAATATCTTCGCCATCGCGACCGGCATCGAGGAGCACAGCAACTACGCCGTCGATTACATCGAGGCCACGCGCTGGATCCGGCAGAACCTGCCGTACGCCAAGGTGAGCGGCGGTGTCTCGAACGTGAGCTTCTCGTTCCGCGGCAACGACCCGGCGCGCGAGGCGATCCACACCGTGTTTCTGTACCACGCCATCAAGGCCGGCATGACGATGGGCATCGTCAACGCCGGCCTGGTCGGCGTCTACGACGATCTCGATCCGGAACTGCGCGAGCGCGTCGAGGACGTGGTGCTGAATCGGAGGCCGGACGCCACCGAGCGCATGATCGAGTTTGCCGGCACGTTGAAGGCGGGCGGCGCGAAAGAGGAGCAGACCCTCGAGTGGCGCCACGAGCCGGTCGAGAAGCGGCTCGCGCACGCGTTGGTGCACGGCATCACGCAGTGGATCATCGAGGACACCGAGGAGGCGCGCCTGAAAGTGGCCGAGGGGGGCGGGCGCCCCATCCACGTCATCGAAGGCCCCTTGATGGACGGCATGAACATCGTCGGCGATCTCTTC
Source organism: uncultured Streptomycetaceae bacterium (assembly GCA_964593735.1). Taxonomy (GTDB): domain Bacteria; phylum Pseudomonadota; class Gammaproteobacteria; order Burkholderiales; family SG8-41; genus SG8-41. The sequence continues at coordinate 840 of CAZQJF010000490.1, forward strand.
GGCGCGGGGAAGATGTTCCTGCCGCAGGTCGTCAAGTCGGCGCGGGTCATGAAGCAGGCAGTTGCGCACCTGATTCCGTTCATCGAGGAGGAAAAGGCGCGCCTCTCCGCCGATTCCGGCGAGGCGTCCAAGCCCAAGGGCAAGATCGTGATCGCGACGGTCAAGGGCGACGTGCACGACATCGGCAAGAACATCGTGTCGGTCGTGCTCCAGTGCAACAACTACGAAGTCGTCAACATGGGCGTGATGGTGCCGTGCCAGAAGATCCTCGACATGGCGCGTGCGGAGAAGGTCGACCTGATCGGGCTCTCCGGCCTGATCACCCCGTCGCTCGAGGAGATGGCCAGCGTTGCGCTGGAAATGCAACGCCAGGGATTCACGCTGCCGCTGCTGATCGGCGGCGCCACCACGTCGCGCACGCATACCGCGGTGAAAATCGCGCCGGGCTACACCAACGGGCCCACGGTGTGGGTGCCCGATGCCTCGCGCAGCGTGTCCGTGTGCAGCAGCCTCCTGTCCGAGGACGAGACCGCGCGTCGCCGGTATCTCGAAGAGCTGCGCGAGGACTACGACAGGGTGCGCGAACAGCACGCGGCCAAGAAAGGCCCGGAGCTGGTCACGCTGGCGGACGCCCGCGCCAACCGCTTCAAGACCGATTGGAGCGCGTATCGCCCCGCGAGGCCGGCGTTCCTCGGGTTGAAGCACTTAAGGAACTACGACCTTGCCGAGATCGCCGGGCACATCGACTGGAGCCCGTTCTTCCAGACCTGGGACCTCGCCGGGTCGTATCCGAAGATCCTGGACGACGCGGTGGTCGGCGTCGAGGCGAAGAAGGTGTTCGCCGATGCGAAGGCGATGCTGAAGAAGATCATCGAAGGCAAGTGGCTGCGCGCGAACGGCGTGTTCGGGTTGTTCCATGCCGCGAGCGTGAACGCCGGCGAAGATATCGAGATCTATGCGGGCGAAAAGCGCGACCGCGTGCTCGCGACGTGGCACAACCTGCGCCAGCAGAACCGGAAGCCTGCGGGCAATCCGAACCTGTGCCTCGGCGATTTCGTCGGCCCCAGGGAGTCGGGGGTGGCGGATTTCATCGGCGCATTTGCGGTCACCGCCGGTCTCGACATCGACAAGCGCGTCAAGGCCTACGAGGACCACAACGACGACTACAACGCGATCATGCTGAAGGCGCTCGCCGACCGGCTGGCCGAAGCGTTTGCGGAGACGCTGCACAAACGCGTGCGCCGCGAGCTGTGGGGCTACGCGAAGGACGAGGATCTCGACAGCGCCGCGCTGGTCGCCGAGCAGTACCGCGGCATCCGTCCCGCCCCGGGATATCCCGCGTGTCCCGACCATACCGAAAAGGGCGCGCTGTTCGACTTGCTGCGCGCGTCCGAGGTGGGCATCCGGCTGACCGAGAGCTACGCCATGCTGCCGGCATCCTCGGTGAGCGGTTTCTATCTCGCCCATCCGCAGTCGCAGTATTTCGCCGTCGGCCGGATAGGCCGCGACCAGCTCGAGGACTACGCGCGGCGCAAGGGCATGCCGGTCGCGGAGGCGGCGCGGTGGCTGGCGCCGAATCTGGGGTGAGGCGTGACTGGTAGGGCGTGACTGGTGCGGCGTGACTGGTAGGGCGTGACTGGTACCGTGGTACGACGTTATTTGCAATAGTCGCAACTCGACCTGACAGGCAGTGTCCGCTTCTGGGTAATTTTGGGCCGACGGCAATCGGCTCAAACCGGCCATAACCGGTCACTGAAGACGTTTCCCCAAACCGGCCAGTCAGACGCTTTGAGGTATGCTATTTCACTAACTTCTGCCCTGCCGCTTTTCGCCGAAATTTAGTAGTGTATGGAAACAGCAAACGCGAGACGAAAATGCTGCCGGCACAAAGGCCTATACTCATTGCATGGTGCCGAGTTAGGGAGACAGGGAGTCGAGTTATGCCGCAAAGCTGTCTCCCCATATCAAAGTTAGACCTCACATGAAGGCCGTCGCACGGAGCCGATGAAGTACGAATGGGATGCGCAGAAGGAACGCGCCAATCTCTCTAAACACGGCATATCATTTGCTGAGGCGACGACGGTATTCGGTGACCCGCTGGCGGGGACGATCCTCGACCCTGATCATTCCGTGGGCGAAGAGCGGTTGGTGACGGTGGGATACTCCGCGAAGAATCGGCTTGTCGTTGTATGCCACATTGAAGCAGGCGATACTGTTCGAATAATCAGCGCCCGCGAGGCGACTTCTCATGAGCGAAAGACATACGAGTCGTAAGGCTTTGAAGGTCTCCGAACCGGAGATGCGATCCGAGTACGATTTCTCGACCGCGGTTCGAGGCAAGTACTACAAGCGCTACCTGGAAGGCAGCAATGTCGTTGTGCTGCAACCGGACGTCGCGAAGCGCTTCAAGACTTCCGCTTCGGTCAATCAAGCGTTACGCGCATATCTACGGACCGAGAAGCGAGGTCTAACCACCCGCTCAACCCGGACGCGCAGAAAGTCTTCGCGCGCCGGTTAGCGGGGCACGTTAGACCTCGCTACCTTCAACGCTTGCGGTATGCATACGATATATATATCA
>CAZQJF010000491.1:0-3409 GCA_964593735.1 uncultured Streptomycetaceae bacterium
CCGACATCTACTCGGTCGGCGCGGTCGGTTTCTATCTGCTTACGGGTGGCGATCTCTTCGAAACAGCCGGCGAGCACGATCTCACCTATCACGTGCTGCACACACCGCCGCGGCGCCTGTCGGAATGCGTTCCAGGCATACCGAGGCGGCTCGACGATCTCATCGCCCGCTGTCTTGCCAAGGACCGCGCCGAGCGCCCGCACGATGTCCTGGTGGTGCTGGCGCTGCTCGAAGCGCTGGCGGTCCAATTTCCGTGGACGGCGCGGGATGCCGAGGCCTGGTGGACTCGCCATGACGCGGATCGCCGCGCAGCTTCCGCAGCGCGGTGAACGCCGGGGTCAAGGACATGGGCATCACTCTCCGGGTCTCGTGGATAAACTGGATGTCAAGCCTCCAATGCCATTCGCATGGTGGGGCACCGTACAGAGCCAGGCAGATCGTTTTGAGTAGACTTACCCGGCGGTTTCCTATCCGCTGCCACCGGGATGAGAAATCGCGATAGCCGGGGGACCCATGCATCTTCTCATCGTCGACGATCACCCGGCCAATCTCCATCTGCTTCGCCGGCAACTGGAATCCGAAGGGCACACATCGCTCGAGGCCACCAACGGCGTCGAAGCCCTGAAGATGCTCGAGCGTGCAACCGTTGACGCGGTCATATCGGACATCCTCATGCCCGATATGGATGGTTTCCGCCTTTGCCTCGAGATCCGCAAGAGTGCGAAGCACGGCGCGCTGCCGGTCGTCCTCTACACCAGCACGTACGACTCGGCCGAAGACCGGCAGCTTGCGCAGATGGTCGGCGCCGACCGCTACATCGTCAAACTCTCGCCTCCCGGAGTGCTGTTCGATGCGCTGCGTGAGGCCGTGCAGAGAACGCCCGACAGCACACCGCCTGCGCTCCCCCACAACGAAGCCTACGTGCTCAAGCATTACAACGGGGCGCTGGTGACCAGGCTGGAGGAAAGGAACATCGAGCTCCAGCAAACGCTCGCGAAGCTCCAGGCGGCAAATGCAGAAATTCTCCAGCTGAACCGGGACCTGGAGTCGCGCGTGGAGCAGCGCACCGCCGACCTGCTGGCGGCCAACCGCGATCTGGACTCGTTCTCCTACTCGGTCTCGCACGACCTGCGCGCGCCGCTGCGCGCAATCGACGGATTCTCGCGCATCGTGGAAACAGACTACGGAGACCGGCTGGACGACGAGGGCCGCCGCCTGCTCGGCGTCGTCCGCGACAACAGCCGGAGGATGGGCCAGTTGATAGAGCACCTCCTGGAGTTCTCGCGCCTCGGCCGCACGCCGCTTGCCAGGACCGACATCGACATGACGCGCCTGGCGAAGGACGCGCTCGAGGAGGCGCGCGCGGACGCCGGCCGGCCCCCGGAAGTGGTGGTGCAACCGCTGCCTGCCGCGCGCGGCGACGCGGCTCTGCTCAGGCAGGTATGGATAAATCTGCTGGCCAACGCCGTCAAATTCAGCGGCGCGCGCGAGCGGCCTTCGATCGACGTGAGCGGATATGAGAGCAGCACCGGGAACGTCTATTGCGTGAAGGACAACGGCGCCGGCTTCGACATGCGGTATTACGACAAGCTGTTCGGGGTGTTTCAGCGCCTGCACTCGGAGCGGGAGTTCGCCGGCAGCGGCGTGGGGCTCGCCATCGTGCAGCAGATCATCGTTCGCCATGGCGGTCGGGTGTGGGCCGAATCCGTGCCCGGTCAGGGCGCCTCCTTCTATTTTTCTCTTCCGGGGACCCCGCCGGTCGCGCGAGGCTCCGCGGCCAGCGCGTGAGCGGCGCTGATGCCGTAAGGTGGGTTAACGTCCGTCGAGGCCCTTCGCACCCGGAAATTTCGACAGCTGGAGCTTGCCGCGCTGCGGCGGTTGGAATAGATTCATCCGTAGTTGAACGCTGACCGCGACTTTTCGCCGGCCGGACCTGGTTTGGCCTCGGCGAATTCCGTTGCAGCATCAGGCACTTATGTCGTAGCGGCGAGGGCGCCGTGTGGAGGAAGGTGCCGGCACACCGGCGTCAACGCCTGGGTGTGTCGAGGCGTTACTTGATGACCAAAGGAGATGAATACTATGCGAATTGAAAAAGCAGCGTTGTTTGCAGGCGTACTGGTAATGCTGGGAGCGATGGCGACCGGCGCTTCGGCCCAGGGCGACGGCTGGGTCGACCTCGGATGCCGGACGGTGTCGTTCAGCGTGGACCGTGACGTCCTGCGCGTCGGGCGTAAGGAAGGGCGCTTCAAGGCCATCCGGCTGCGTGCGCGCGGCGGCAACGTCGAGATACTCGATCTCAAGGTGATTTACGCCAACGGCGAGCCCGAAGACATCCAGGTGCGCCACGTCCTGCGGCGCGGCGAGCGCACGCCGCCGAGCGATCTGAGGGGATGGGAACGCGCCATCAGCCGGGTCGAAATGTTCTACCGCGCCCTGCCGAACTACAGGGGCCGCGATGCAGTGGTCTGCGTCGAAGGCCTGGCCGGAAATGTGGTTGCCTCTGCTCCCCCTCCAGTCCGGGGCGCCGGCGCCTGGGTCAACCTCGGATGCCGGACGGTCTCGTTCAGCGTGGATCGTGACGTGTTGCGAGTCGGACGCCGGGAAGGCCGCTTCAGGGCCCTCCGGCTGCATGCTCGCAGCGGCAGCGTCGAGATGCTCGATCTCAAAGTGATATACGCCAACGGCCAGCCCGACGACGTCCAGGTGCGCCAGGTTCTGCGGCGCGGCGAGTACACGCAGGCGCTCGATCTCAGGGGCCGGGAACGGAACATCGCGCAGGTCGATATGTTCTATCGTTCCCTGCCGAACTACAGGGGCCGCGAGGCCGTGGTCTGCGTCGAAGGCTTGCAGTAGCGGCAGGCGAAATTACTGTGACGTGATCGAGGGCCGCTGCGAGCGGCCCTCGTTCCTTTTCCGCAGGCGGGAGGCCGCTGGGCCGGCAACCGCGCAGCGACCACGGCGAGCGGAGCGCGCGGGCCGACATGAGTCTGCAGGTGGCGGTAATCGGCGGCGGCATCGGCGGGCTCTCCGCCGCACTCGCGATGTCGAAGGCGGGTTGCGACGTCCATGTCTACGAGGCGGCGGCGAAGTTCGGCGAGATCGGCGCGGGCATCCAGATCAGCCCCAACGCGTCCCGCCTGCTGCATCGGCTCGGCCTCAAGGACGCGATGGATGCGTGGGGTGTGCGGCCGGCCGGCGTGCACCAACGGCGTTGGGATGACGGCCGCACCCTGCAGCGCGCTCCGCTGGGGCCGGAGGTCGAGGCGTCGTTCGGCGCGCCCTACTATCATTTCCATCGCGGCGATCTCGCGGCGTTGCTGGCCGCGGCGTTGCCCGGCGAACGCGCGCATGCCGGCCACCGCCTGGTCGGGATCGAGGAGCAGGGCGGGCGCGTGATCGCGCGCTTCGA
>CAZQJF010000492.1:0-3409 GCA_964593735.1 uncultured Streptomycetaceae bacterium
TACCATCAGCGCCTTGTGCTCCGGAAGGCGAACGGCATCGTCGGGGAAAACCTGATCTTCCGGAGGTGGTCACAATTTGCAACCACCTCGTCGCGCGCGGTCAGATTTCGACAAAAAGCGGCTCCGGCAGCGCGGTGCGTTCATGCTTCGACTCCGGCAAGGCCTACGCTCAGCACGAACGGAGAGGAGTCGAGGGCTCAGGGCGAACGGGGTGTTGCCATAGCCTGCTACTGCCGCGACGATCGAACGGCGTTCATTTGAAACCTGGAGTTGGGCTAGCCGTCGAACTGCGACATCAGAACGAGCGCAGTCCGTCGCTGAATACGCCGTCTTTTTCCACGTGCTCGTTATAGGCGTCGAGGGCGGCGCGATTTTTTTTGAGCCATTCTTCACGCTCGCACTGGCGGATGGCTTCGGTCAGGCCGTCCTCGAGCACCTGCGACAGGTTCAACTTGAGGCGTCTCGCCTGATCGAGCAGGCGGTCATCCACGCTGAGGTTGGCGGCTTTCTTGCGCCGGCGTGGGGCGTTGGTTCGAGTGGGCATCGGCGGACTATGGGCAGAACGATGCGCATAGGCCGGGAGTTCTCTCCGCGTCCTCCGCGTCTCTGCGGTAAATCCTACCGCGCCGCGGCGAGCGTTCTCGCCTCGCGCGCCTTGATCGCCTCGTAACGCCGGATCAGCTTCTCGGCGCGCACCACCACCGGGATGTCGATCATCTTGCCCTCGATCTGGAACGAGCCGCGCCCGGCGGCCTTGGCTTCGTTGTCCATCTGTATCACCTTGCGCGCGTAGGCGACTTCGTCCTCGCCCGGCGTGTACTCCTCGTTCACGATCTTGACCTGCCCGGGATGGATGCAGCCGGCGCCGTCGAAACCGAAGCGGCGCGCCCGGCGGACCATCTCGCGGAAACGATCCCAATCGCTGAAGTCGGCGACGGTACCGATGAACCCGAGCGGCATTACGCCGGCGGCGCGCGCGGCGATGATCATGCGCTGTTTGGGATGCAGCAGCACGTCGCCGTCCGGCTGGGCGTTCATGTCGAGAGCGAAGTCCTCGCCGCCGATCAACATCCCCACCGTGCGGGGGCTCGCCCGCGGGATCTCGTCGATGCGCGAGAAGGCGTCGGTGGTCTCTATCATGACCAGGAACTTCGTGTGCCCGACCGGCATCCCGCGTTTCTCCTCCAGCTCGGTGACGAGCTGGTCGAGCAATCTCACGTGCGAGGCGCTGTCGGCCTTGGTGATGGCGATGCCGTCCACGTCGGGGCAGATCGAGTGCTCGAGGTCGCGCACCGCGAGCGAGAGCGGCTGATTGATCCGCACCACCACGTCTGCGCCGGCGCGCCTTACGCGCGCCGCGTTCTTCTCGACCAGCTTGCGGGCGTTTGCCTTTTCGGCATGGGGCACCGCGTCCTCCAGGTCGAGCTGGAGCACGTCCGCGCCGCGGGTGTGCGCCTTGTCGACGAACTTCTCGACGTTGACCGGGACGTAAAGCAGGGAGCGCCACACCGGCAGTTCGGGTTTCATTCTTCCTCCTCCTTCGCAGGGGAACCTTCGCACGCCACGCCGGCAGCGAGCAGTTTCGAATATGCCGCATCGTCCATTGCGTTGATGCTTTTGACTTGCAGGTCGCCCGCGAGACGGTTCACGAGGGCACGACGCTGCGCGCGGGCGGCGCAGGCCGTAACAGTCCGGCCGCCGCCCGGCACGGTGCAAGCGATGTGATTCAGGCTTACTGCCTGCCTAATGCCCCATTACAGCCCGTCGGCTCGGCGACAACCAGGATCGACTCCCCATGCGCTCGTACCGCCGCTCATGACGTAAAGTCCGACGGGCTGCTAGCGTGCTTCGAGGCCGGTCGAAATCTGGCGCTCGATCTGCCGGCTTTCGGTCTTGAGCAAGGTCGCGATCTCCACCGCGCGCTTCTCGCTCATCCGGCTCGAAATCGTCGAGACCGAAAGCGCGGCAAACGGGACGCCGCCCTGGTTGCGCAGCGCCTGTCCGACCGAGCGCACGCCCGCGAGCCCCGGCATCTCGCGCATCGCGTAGCCCAGCTTCTGCGAGCGCTTGACCTGCGTGAGCAGTGCGCCGCCGTTCAGCCCGTACTCGGGCAGGCGGACATCGTTCGCGCCGACGATCTTCTGGATATCGTCTTCCGGCAGCGCCGAAAGGATGGCGAGGCTGCCGGTGCCTACGCCCAGCGGGCGGCGCATGCCGACTTCGAGCGTGAAGGTCTTGATCGGAAACGCGCCCTCACGCCGGTCCAGGCACACGGCGTCGAGCCCGCTGCGCTGCGTCAGGAACACGGTATCCCCGGTCGCGTCCGCGATGCGGGCGAGCGCCGGGTGGCAGATCTCGCGCAGGTTGAAGCGCGGCGTTGCGGTCAGTCCGAGCTCGAACACCATGGAGCCGAGAAAATACCGGTGCGAGTCGGCGTCCTGCTGCACCATGTTCTCGCTCGCGAGGCACTTCAGCATGCGGTGCACGGTCGGGCGCTGCAAACCGGTACGCGTGGCGAGATCGAGCAGCCGCGAGCCGCCGCGGTTGTGCGCGGCGATCTCGCGCAGCAGCAGCAGCGCGCGTTCGATACTCTGGGTGCCGGTCAGGCGGTTATCGGTGTCGGCTTCTGATTTACGTGGCATGGGAAATGTTCCAGTGTAAAAAATGTTTGGTCGGAGAGTTATGGTGTAAAGTCCGAATGGTGAACGGGGTGTTATTATGCCACTGCTGGGGCGCTGGTAAAATAGACCCCGAAAAAAGATTTTTGGATTTTCGGTAAGAATCGCCTAAATCGTTCATATTATGGACGCACTCCGGCGCGCGCCCGCGCGCCGTGGCCGCGTTGCCTTTACTGCAGGGGAGTACCGCCATGACCTCATCAGCCGGCTCGCGTTTCCGCGCTGCCCTCGCAGCCGAACGCCCGTTGCAAATCATCGGCACCATCAACGCCTATCACGCGCGCATGGCGCAGCGGGTGGGCTACCGTGCGATCTATCTCTCGGGCGGCGGCGTGGCGGCCGGGTCGCTCGGGGTCCCCGACCTCGGCATCAGCACGCTCGACGACGTGTTGACCGACATTCGCCGCATCACCGACGTATGCGAGCTGCCGCTGCTCGTGGACGTGGACACCGGCTTCGGATCGAGCGCGTTCAATGTAGCGCGCACCGTGAAGTCGCTCATCAAGTTCGGCGCCGCGGGCATGCACATCGAGGACCAGGTCGGCGCCAAGCGCTGCGGCCACCGCCCCAACAAGGAGCTCGTGTCGCAGCAGGAAATGGTGGACCGCATCAAGTCGGCGGCGGACGCGCGAACCGACCCCGCGTTCGTGGTGATGGCGCGCACCGACGCGCTCGCGGTGGAGGGGCTGCAGGCGGCGGTCGACCGGGCGTGCGCGTGCGTCGAGGCGGGC
>CAZQJF010000493.1:0-3391 GCA_964593735.1 uncultured Streptomycetaceae bacterium
TCTCCCTCCGGGAGAGGGATTGAGGGTGAGGGAAAGAAGCTGTGCACTACAAGCTTCATTTTGTTATGCACTCTTAGGAACAAGGCGTGTTTTGATGTAGTCTTCAACGACCATCCACAGGGAAGGAAAACACCCATGCTGCAGAAGAACGCAACAACGAACGTCCCGATCCACGACCTGCTGGCGCGCCGCTGGAGCACGCGGGCCTTCGACCCGAATCGTCCCGTGAGCCGCGAGCACCTGGCGGCGCTGCTGGAAGCCGCGCGTTGGGCGCCGTCGTGCAACGGCGACGAGCCGTGGCGCTACCTGATCTGGGATCGCGGCCGCGATGCCGAAGGCTGGCAGAAGGCTTTCGATTGCCTGTCGGAGAACAATCGGAAGTGGGTCCAGAACGTGCCGCTGCTCATGCTCTCGACATCGGGCAGCGCGTTCGGCGCCACCGGCAAGCCCAACCGCTGGACGCAGCACGACACGGGCGCGGCGAGCGTGAGCATGGCATTGCAGGCGGCGGCGCTCGGGCTCATGGTGCACCAGATGGGCGGTTTCGACGCCGACAAGGCGCGCGCGGCCTTCGCCGTTCCGGCCGAGTACACGCCGATGGCGATGATCGCGGTCGGCTATCAGACAGAGCCGGAGATCCTGGACGAGGAGACCAAAAAGAAGGAGCTGGCGCCCCGCGCGCGCAAGCCGGTCGCGGAGCGGTTCTATGAGGGTGGCTGGGGGAAAGGCGTCACCATGTGACGCCAAGGATGAAGGCGGAACGTGGAAGGATGACCGGGAAAGGCGGGTTTTCCTTCATCCCTCATCCTTGATGTTTGAGGCCTTCGTCCACCAGATATTCTGGCCGTACCTGCTCGGCGGATTGGTGGCGCTCCTGTCCATCAGCAATCCGCTGTCCAAGATACCGCTGTTCGTGTCCCTGACCGACGACTTGTCGGAGCGTGCGCGCAGGGCGGTGGCGTTCAAGTCGTGCCTCTACGGTTTCGCCATGCTGACCTTCACGCTGTTCTTCGGCGCATTTATCCTCCAGGCGTTCGGCATTTCGTTCGGCGCGCTGCGCATCGCGGGCGGGCTGACTATCGCGCTGCTGGGGTACCGCATGCTGTTCGGCTACGGGTACGTCGGTCTTTCGACCAAGGGCGGGAAACGCAATATCGCGGTTTTCCCGCTCGCCCTGCCGGCTATCAGCGGACCGGGAGCCATCGCAGTGGTGATCGGCATCTCGACCGAAATCGCGGAACTGAAGACCGGCGTCAATCAGGCGATCGCATACGCTGCCACCGTGGCGAGCATCCTCATCACCTGCATCGCGATCTGGCTCACCTACCGGTCGGCGCGCCTCATATCCAGAGTGACGGGACCGGACGCGATGGAGGCAGTTACCCGCCTGATGGGTTTCCTGCTGGTGTGCATCGGCGTGCAGTTCGTAGGATCCGGCGTCAGAACTTTTGCCGCCGGCTCCTGAAGGAATATCCGCGCCGACTGCCGCGCGGATATTCCTGAATTGGACTGCAGGACTATTTCGGGTGTTCTTCGTGGATTCTCGGGAAAACTAATTATTCCCTGAAATGAGTTCCTCTCCCCGCTTGCGGGGAGAGTTAGTGCCGCTCCAGGCTTCCCGTGCGTGGAGTTGCCGTTTGCAGGAAACCATTCGGCGCGTCGAGGCTTATGGGCGCGGGGGAGCGGCACTGAGCGCTGCGTCCAGCAGCGCTATGAACGGCCCGAGCTTGGGCGGGCTCGCTTCCAGGCCGACCACCACGCCGAATTTCTTCAGCGCTTCGGAGGCGACCGGACCGATCGAGGCGACCAGCGTCCGGTTGAGGCTCTCGCGCAACGTCATCGTGCGGCCGGATCTTTCGGCCAGGGCGAAGAGGTTGTAGACCTGTGCGGCATTGGTGACGGCTACGGAGTCGATCTCGCCGCGCTCGAGCGACTCGATCAGTTTGAGCAGGGGCCGAGTATCTGCAGGCAGCGCCCACCGATAGGTCGTAATCTCGATCACCCGGGCCCCGCGCGACTTGAGCGTTTCCTCCAGCTCGATATTCGCGACGCCGTAACGCTGCACGAGTACTTTCTCCCCGGTCAGCGGCGTGCCTTCCAGCGCTTGCAGAATTTCAGCGGTCGTAAACGGTTCCCCCGCGCTCAAGTCGATGCGCACCCCGCGCGCGCGCAGCGCCCCCGTCGGCTTGGGTCCGCGGACCACGACGGTCATCTGCGCGAGCAAGCCGGTGAGGCGGTCCGTGAGTCCGAGCTCGTCGGTCGCGTTGAACAGCGCGTTCGTTCCGACACCGGTCTGAAAGATCGCCATTTTTGCCGGTTGCGCGGACAGATCCTTCACCAGCCCGGTGATGAACGCCGGGTCGATCTCCGGGACTTCGGCGAGCGCCGGCGCGTGCACCGGCCGTCCGCCGCGCTTGGCGACGAGCTCGGCGAGCTGCCGGCCAAGGCGGCTTTCCAGTATGGCTACGGTCTTGTCGCGCATCGAATCAAGAAGTTAATTTAGCCGCAGATATGCACAGATGAAACCAAAAGCCAGATTGGCCACGGAATTCCGTGTGTTTCCGTGGCTGAAATGATCTGAATTCAAGGGTTGGACGCATCGGCGGGGAGGCTGGCCTTTGGTCCTGCTCCTATCCGTGTGTATCTGTGTTTATCAGTGGCCTGTGTTTATCAGTGGCTGATCCCGCACGACGTCCTCCCACTGCGGGCATTCCCGGTCTTCGAGGGGCCGGTCCCACGGCTGGCAATTGCCGGCGTGCACGATCTGCACGGGCAATTCTATCTCGCGCGGCACCGGCTGCCTCTGCAGGTGGCGAACGGCCGCCTCGGTGGCAATGCAGCTGATCTTCAGCGCATCGAAATCCACGGTCGCGAGGAGGCGTCCGGTCTTGAGCTCGGCTATTGCTTCCGGCAGCGCGTTCACTCCGATCACGGGAACGGACCGGCCGGCTTCCTCGAGCGCTTCGATGGCGCCCAGGGACATGACGTCGTTCGCGGAAAGTATGCCGTCGATGCGGGTCGGCTTTGCGAGCAGATCTGCCATCACCCGTCTGGCGGTTTCCCGCTGGTAGTCGGCGGGACGGGAGCCGATTACACGGATGCCCGGAAATTCGCTGATGGCAGCCTTGAATCCGCGCATCCGCTGCTGGCTCGTGACCGCTGCCGGCACGCCTTCGAGTATCACGATTTCGCCGCTGCCGCCCAGATGGCGGAAGAGGTAGGCCGCAACGTTACGGGCGAGGCGGTAGTCATCCGAGCCGACGAAGCACACGCGCTCGCCCTGGGCCAGCCGGTTCAGGATGTTCACGAGGGGTATGCCGGCCGCGTTGATCCGGAGCACCGACTCGTCCATTTCCGTTTCGTGCACGGGGACGAACACGATCGCGTCGGG
>CAZQJF010000494.1:0-3386 GCA_964593735.1 uncultured Streptomycetaceae bacterium
GATGAGGCGTGACTGATGAGGCGTGACTGATGGGACGTGACTAAAACCCGTCAATAACGAACCTTCCCCCTGACACGCCGTACCAGTCACGCCGTACCAGTCACGCCATACCAGTCACGCCATACCAGTCACGTCGTACCACTCACGGCCCTCAAGCGGTGAGATGCTTCCGCTTAGCGCTTACCGCCTTCCATGCGCCCGATTCGAAGCTACGTGTTGCGCCAGGGGCGGCTGACCGCCGCGCAAGGCCGCGCGCACGCCGAGCTGCTGCCGCGGTTCGGGATTCGTTACGCGCGAGAGGTCGCGGACCTCGACGCGATGTTCGGGCGCGCGGCCCCGAAGATAGTGGAGATCGGCTTCGGGATGGGCGATACGACGGCCCGCATCGCCGCGGCGCACCCCGGGCACGACTACCTCGGCGTCGAAGTGCATACGCCCGGCGTAGGGAGCCTGCTCAATCGCATCGCCGAGTCCGGCCTGACGAACGTGCGCATCGTCCAGCACGACGCGGTCGAAGTGCTGGAGCACATGATCGCGCCCGGAGCGCTGGCCGGCGTGCACGTCTTCTTTCCCGACCCCTGGCCGAAGAAGCGCCATCATAAACGGCGGCTCGTTCAGCCGCCGTTCATCAAACTACTGGCGACCCGGATGAAACCCGGTGCGTACGTGCATGTTGCGACCGATTGGGAGGATTATGCGAATCAGATCCTCGAGGTGTTGTCGGCGGAACCGCTCCTCGCCAACACCACGAGCGGTTTCGCCCCGCGTCCTGAATACCGCCCGCTCACGAAGTTCGAGCACCGCGGCCTGACGCTGGGGCACGGGGTGTGGGACTTGATCTTTCGCCGCCGCTCAGGCCTGCTATCCTCGCTCGCCGCTGGAGCCTGACGTTTCGGGGAGAAAAGTTTGCAGCAGATCGTTGAGGAACCGCCGGCCGAGCGGCGTCGGCGCGATGCGCTCGTGGTCGCGCGTGATGAGTCCGCGGCGCTCGGCCTCGCCCAGCTCGCGCAGCACGGCGGTGAGCGGCACGCCTGCGCGCTCCTCGAACAGCCGGGCATGAAAACCGTCCCCCAGGCGCAGCGCGTTCATCATGAACTCGAATCCGACTTCCCGCGCTTCGACCCCGCGCTCCTCCTGGACGGGCGCGCCCCGTTCCACCGCCTCCATGTAACGCTCCGGATGCTTGACTCGCACCTGGCGCACGATCCGGTCGGGAAAACTGATTTTTCCGTGGGCGCCGGCGCCGATACCGAGGTAGTCGCCGAAGGTCCAGTAGTTCAGGTTGTGGCGGCACCGCGCGTCATCCGCGGCGCCGCTCGTGACTCGTGACTCGTGACTCGTGACTGGTGTTCCCTTCGACCGCATCGCGTAGGCGGAAGTCTCGTAGTGTTCATAGCCGGCATCAGCCAGCTTCGCTTCGATCGCTTCCTGCATCGCGGCTGTCGTGTCGTCGTCGGGGAGCGGTGGCGGATACCGGTGGAAGTAAGTGTTGGGCTCGATCGTAAGATGATAAGCCGACAGGTGGCGCGGCGCATACGAAATCGCCTCGTCGATGTCCGCCAACGCTTCCTCCAGCGTCTGCGCCGGCAGTCCGTACATCAGGTCGAGGTTCATGTTATCGAAATCGCGGCCGGCGATTTCGATTGCGCGCCGGGCTTCATCGTCGTCGTGGATGCGCCCCAGTACTTTGAGGCGCGCAGGATTGAAGCTCTGAATGCCGATCGAGAGGCGGTTGACGCCGGACGCCCGGAAGTCGCGGAACTTGTCCGCCTCGAACGTGCCGGGATTCGCTTCGAGCGTAATTTCGGCATCCGCCGCGAGCGGGAGCCGGGCGCGCACCGCCGCGAGAACGGCGTCGACGGCGCGCGCGGACAGCAGGCTCGGCGTGCCTCCGCCGAAGAATACGCTGTAGACGCGCCGGCCCCACACCAGCGGCAACGCGTGCTCGAGGTCGGCTATCAGCGCGGCGACGTAGCGTTCCTCCGGTATCGCGGCCCGTGCCTCGTGGGAGTTGAAATCGCAGTACGGGCATTTTCGCGCGCACCAGGGGATGTGGATGTACAGAGAGAGCGGCGGGAGTGTCCTGAACCGGGGTGACGACTGACGACTGATGACTGACGGCTGTGCCACTACCACGTCCGGTGCCGTGCGTTTGCCCATCACATGTTCTCCATCACGCGCAATTGCGAAAGCAGGTGAGCAATTGCGCGTCCTCTGTGGCTGATTGCATTCTTCTCGTCGGATGGGAGCTCGGCTGCAGTGCGGTCGAACTCGGGCAGCAGGAAATAGGGATCGTAGCCGAATCCGTTCGTTCCCCGGGGGGCGGCTAAGACCTCGCCGTGCCAGCGGCCTTCGGCGATGAGCGGCTCGGGATCGGCCGCGTGACGCACGAGCACGATCACGCAGTAGTAGTGCGCCCTGCGATCCACTGCCCCGGCTAGCGCATCGACGAGCTTACGGTTGTTGCGAGCGTCCTGGTCTTCCCGGCCGCCCGGCGAGCCGGCAGCAGGCACGCCGGCATAACGGGCCGAGTGCACGCCCGGGGCGCCGCCGAGCGCGTCCACGCAGATGCCGGAATCATCCGCGAACGCCGGGAGACTCGAATGGCGGCTGGCGTGGCGCGCCTTGGCGAGCGCGTTCTCGACGAATGTCGGGTGCGGCTCGTCGGTCTCGGGGATGCCGAGCTCCGACTGGGGAACGACCTCCATGCCGAGCGGGGAGAGCATCTGGCGGAACTCGCGCAGCTTGCCTGGGTTGCCGCTGGCCAGTACTAGTTTTCGTATCAATTAACCGCCAAGAAGACAGGAATTCAGCCACAGATAAACACAGATACACACAGATGTGTCAGAGCTAAATGGCGAGTAAACGAGACGCAGCGTGTCGCTAACCCGCGCGTGGGGGTGAGGTGTCTCGGATTCGCCTGAGCCATTCTAGAAACACGCTCCGAAACGCCCACAAGATGCCGAATGTCGTCGCTCCAGCAACGTAAAGCCCTTGCCACATGACTTGCCATCGGTCGATGGTGCTCTCGTGCGGAAGCGTCGCCAACACGGCGCCTGCACCGGCGGCCATTGGAACGACCCAAATCACCCACGATAGCCAAAATGGTAGTAGCGGAACGATAGAAAAATGAGACCCGCGACGATGGCACCAAAAAGTATGCTGCACACAAGCACGACCAAGTGCAATGGGTAAGCCACCAGCGTACCCACGGCCACAACGAAGAAGAGAAGAAATCCTATCGGAGCGCGCCCAAGGACGAGTTGCAATGATTCCTCATGTGGGGGCGACAATGGCATCGTGTGTCGTGCCTGAATTCTGATCTGTGTTTATCTGTGTTTATCTGTGTTTATCTGTGTTTATCTGTGTTTATCTGTGTTTATCTG
>CAZQJF010000495.1:0-3384 GCA_964593735.1 uncultured Streptomycetaceae bacterium
GGGGGGGCGATGCCGGCGCGATCGGCGCGGGTGCCGGCACGGCGACCGAGCGCGTGCCCGCAGTCTGGGAATCGCTCAAGTAAAACTCGTACAGGGCCAGCAGCGCAATCACCGCGGCGATCGCCGCCGCATACACCGGCCAGCGCCGGGGCGCCATGCTGGGAAACGGAATATCCTGGGACGGCGGGGCTGCCGGGCGCGGTTCCTCCCGCGGCAGGCGCTTCCCGACCGAGAGCACCAGCTCATCCGGATCGAGCTTCAGCAACCGCGCATAGTTGCGGATAAATCCGCGCGCGAATACCGCTCCGGGCAGCTTTTCGTAATCGCCGGATTCGAGCGCCTCGACCTGGCTCACGGAAAGCTTTAGCTGGCGCGCGACGTCGGCGACGCTCAGGCCCTGGGCCTGCCGCGCCTCTCCGAGCAACCCGCCCGGGGAACCGGCCGTTACGTTTTCAGTTTCGCTCGAACTCATGTCAAAAACCGCACGCAAGATCAGCCACGGAAACACACGGAAAGCACGGAATGTTCAAGACAATTCAAGGCAAAGGAAGTCATTTCACGCCTGTCGTTATCGTTCTTGCTTCCGTGTCTGTCCGTGTGATTCCGTGGCAAGTATTCTCAGTTCTCCCCGGTGGCAAGCGATTTCGCTTCCTTGGATTCCGGGAATTTGTTTTTCAGCTGCAACGCGTAGCTCGCCTCGGAATTGCGGTCGCCCAGCCTGCGCTCCACGCGTACGCCGAGCCACAGGATCTCCGCGTTCGGCACCGCGACCTGGGTAAGGCGATTCAGGTGCAGCTTGGCTCCCGGGTAATCCCCGCGGGCAAACAGCAGGTCCGCCATATGGTACAGGGCCTGGGGATTGCCGGGCCGCGTCTTCAAAGCGATCTGAAAATAGTTTTCCGCGTTGGCGATGTCGCCTCGCCGGCGGGCGCACACCCCGGCGTTGATGTAGGAACGGTCCGGGTTCAGGTAGAGCGGGTTCTTCACGGCCGCGAGAAAATGGCGGATCCCCTCTTCCTCGCGTTTGCGCTGGCACAGGAACTGACCGTAGTTGTGATTGGCATCGGGATCGAACTGGTTCACCTGCAACGCCCGCCGGAAACTTTCCTCGGCCGTCCGGTCTTCCTTCAGCGCGCCGTATATCAGGCCGGCGACATTGTGCGCGGGACCGAAAGTCGCGTCGGAGCGCAGCGCCTCCTTCACCTCCTCGATCGCCACCGACATATTGCCCAGCTCGAAATACCCGGCGGCGAGCTCGGTGTGGATGCGCGCCCGCATCCGATCCGGATTCTCTTCGCCCATCGTGCTCACCGAGGGCTTGACCAGCGAATCCGTGCTTTCCACGCCGGCGCAGCCTGCCACCGCGCCGCAAACCAGAGCGATCGCGAGCCTGAATGGTTTCCGGATCATTGCGCCGTCTCCTCCAATTCACCTGCAACTTCCGGACCCGCCCGTCCGCGGTCCGTGCCATCTGCTGCCCTGGCCGCCGCCTCCTGCTCCTGCCGGCGCTGCTTGCGTCTGGTCTTGTCCTGCACCTGACCTGCCAGCTGGCCGCACGCGGCGGCGATATCGTCGCCGCGCGTCTTGCGCACGGTCGCGATCAGGTCTGCCTGCATCAGCACCTCGCGAAAACGCGCCACCGCTTCGGGGCTGGAACGCCGGTAGCGATTGCCGGGGAACGGATTGAACGGGATCAAATTGATCTTGCACGGCACCCGCCGCACGAGCCTTGCCAGAGCCTTCGCCTGTTCGACGCTGTCGTTGACGCCTTCCAGCAGGACATACTCGAACATCACGAAATCGCGCGGCGCTTTCTCAAGGTAGCGCAGGCACGCCGCGAGCAGGACCTTGATCGGATACTTGCGGTTGATGGGGACCAGCTCATCGCGCAGCGCATCGTCCGGCGCGTGCAGCGAGACCGCGAGTGCGACCGGACACGCATCGCGCAGCCGGTCGATTCCCGGCACCAGCCCGGCAGTGGACAGCGTCACGCGCCGGCGCGAAAGGTTGTAGGCGTTGTCGTCCAGCATCAGCTGCATGGCGGTGACGACGTTGTCGAAGTTCGCGAGTGGCTCGCCCATGCCCATCATCACTACGTTGCTGATCGGCCGCTCCTGCGCCGCGCGGCCGGGCGTTTTTTCCACGGCGTGCGCCCCGAGGGCGCGGGAAGCGATCCAGAGCTGTCCGATGATCTCGTCCGCCGTGAGGTTGCGGTTGAAGCCCTGGTGGCCGGTCGAGCAAAAGGTGCACGCCAGCGCGCACCCCGCCTGCGAGGATATGCAGAGCGTGCCGCGATTCACCTCGGGGATGAAAACGGTTTCGATCGCATTGCCGGTGCCGACGTCAATCAGCCACTTGCGCGTCCCGTCCTGCGCCGCCGTTTCTTCCAGGACGCGGGGAGCGGCGATCACGGCCTCCAGCGAGAGCCGGTCGCGCAGGGGCTTCGAGATGTCGGTCATGACGCCGAAGTCGTCCACGCCCGCGCGATGGATCCAGCGCACGAGCTGCTGCGCGCGGTACGGCCGTTCGCCCAGGCCGGCGCAAAACTCCCGCAGTCCGCCGCTGTCCAGTCCGAGCAGGTTGATAGCCATCAGCGCGTGTGAATTTCCGGCTTGGGGAAAAAATAGGCGATTTCGGTCGCGGCCGCCTGCTGCGAATCGGACCCGTGCACCGCGTTGGCATCGATGCCGGCGGCGAAGTCCGCGCGTATGGTGCCCTTTTCCGCCTTCTTCGGGTCGGTCGCCCCCATCAGGTCGCGGTTTTTCTGGACGGCGTTTTCGCCTTCCAGGACCTGCACCATGACCGGCCCCGATATCATGAAGTCGACGAGATCCTTGAAGAATGGCCGGTCCCTGTGTACGGCATAGAAGCCTTCGGCCTGCGCGCGCGAAAGGCGCAGCATGCGCGCGGCGATGATATTGAGCCCCGCCTGCTCGAAGCGCGCGTAGATCTGGCCAATCACATTCTTGGCCACTGCGTCCGGCTTGATGATCGATAGCGTCCGTTCCACTGCCATGCAGCAATTCCTTGGTCTTGATGTCTTTGAACAACCGCGCAGGATACCATGGTAAGGCTTTGAAATAAAGAGATTTCACGGCACTTTTGCAGTACCGGAACGCGCCTGCGCGGGCCGCCATTCGGGAAATACCGCGCGCTCGTCCGGGGCAGCCTGATATGCGCTGTCCACGCCGATGCCCGGCGCCCAAACCAGGTCGGCACCGCAAAAAACCAGCGGCAGCCGCTCGCGCGCCCACGGCGGGACGCGCGCTTCCTGCAGTAGATTCTTCAGGGTACGGCGGGGGCGGCGGCCGTCGGGCTGCAGGCGTTCACCGCCGCGCCGCAATCGGACCGTCGCCGGGCGTCCGCTCACCCGGGCCAGGCTCA
>CAZQJF010000496.1:0-3373 GCA_964593735.1 uncultured Streptomycetaceae bacterium
TTGAACTTTGAACTTTGAACTTTGAACTTTGAACTTTGAACTTTGAACTTTGAACTTTGAACTTTGAACCCGGAACCCGGAACATCGGTAAATGTCCCGTCCACTCCTCGCCACCATCGACGCCGCAGCGCTGAAGCACAACCTGGAAGTGGTGCGGCGACATGCTCCGCACTCGCGCGTCCTGGCGGTGATCAAGGCCAATGCCTACGGGCACGGGCTCCTGCGCTCGGCGAGCGCGTTGTCCGCGGCGGAAGGGTACGGGCTGGTCGAGCTCGAATCGGCGGTCCGGCTGCGCGAAGCGGGTTACCGGCAACGGATTCTGCTGCTGGAAGGATGGTTCGAGGCGGCGGAACTGCCCGTGTTCGTTCATCACGGCATCGCCGCGGTCGTTCACAGCCGCGACCAGATCGAGATGCTGAAAGAGTTGCAACAGGGCGCCGCACTCGATGTGTACGTCAAGTTGAACAGCGGTATGAACCGGCTGGGATTCGAGCCCGGCGCGCTTCCTGCGGTGGCGGCCGAATTGACGCAGCACCCGGCGGTGAACAGCGTCACACTGATGACTCATTTCGCCGTCGCGGATGAGGCGCGGGGAGTGGGCTGGCAGATGCAGGCGCTCGAGCATGCCGCCAATGGCCTTGCCCTGCCGCGCAGCCTTGCCAACTCGGCGGCGATCCTGCGCCATCCGGAAACCCACGCCGATTGGGTGCGTCCCGGCATCATGCTTTATGGCTGCTCCCCGTTCTCCGGGCAGACGGGGCCGGAGCTGGATCTCGAGCCGGCGATGACGCTCGAGAGCCGCGTGATCGCAATCCAGAACCTTAAGATCGGCGACACCGTGGGCTACGGCGGAACGTTCACGGCCGAGCGCGGCACCCGCGTCGGCATCGTGGCGTGCGGCTACGCCGACGGTTACCCGCGGCATGCGCCTACCGGAACACCCGTCATGGTCGAAGGACGCGTGACGCGCACCGTGGGCCGGGTCTCCATGGACATGTTGTGCGCCGATTTGTCGGAGATTCCGCAGGCAGGCACCGGCTCGCGGGCCGTGCTGTGGGGCGAGGGCCTCCCGGTCGAGCGCGTGGCGCACGCCGCCGGCACGGTCGGCTACCAGTTGTTGTGCGCGCTCGCGCCGCGCGTTCGGATTGTGGAAAAGTAACGGGCAGTGCGGAGGCTGTTACTGATAATCGTCGCGTCGGGGTGTATCATCACGGCATAGCCGCGCCGGGGGGCGTCGTGATGCGCAGGAAGCCTTCTAAGGTTGAGAAGTACGCCGTGGCCGTCGTCCTGATCGGCGTCGCGTTTGCGCTGCGCTACAAGCTTTACGGAACGCTCGACAACCGGCTCCCCTTTTCTTTTTTCATCCCCGCCACGATCATCGCCGCATGGTATGGAGGGTTGGGCCCGGGTTTGCTCGCGGCCGTCGGCGGGCTCGTCCTGGGCGATTATTTCTTCCTGCCGCCTCATAACGCCGATGGCCCGATGATGGGCGAGGCCGAGCGCACCGCCATCGGTCTCTACGCGATGAACGTCACGCTGGTCGTGGTGCTGTTCGGGCACCTGCACACAAAGGTGCGCGATGTGGAGCACCAGTTGCGCAGGCGGGATGGCGGGGCGCAGGCAATCGAAGCGGAAAATCGGCAACCGCATCCCGGCACTCCGGAACAGGTGCGCCCGCTCTGACGTATCGTGGCACAGTAGCGTCATGCCGGCGAAAGCCGGCGCCCGGCAAGGCGTTGAATTTCCTATCGTGTGTTCTCTGGACACCGGCTCCCGGCTTACGACATGCCGGGACAGGCTTCGCCGGTGCGACGGGATTTTCCCGACTTGCCGCAAATGCCGTTGGTCAGCCGCCTTCCCGTACGCCCGGAACCGTGCCGCGGCGTTAAGCTGGAACCTCATGGGTTCCTAAAATGGCAAAAACCAAGACTCTATACAGCTGCACCGAATGTGGCGGACAGGTGCTCCGCTGGCAGGGGCAATGTCCCCATTGCCAGGCATGGAACACGCTCGTCGAAACCGTAACCGAAGCCGCTCCCGCCGCGGCCGGCTCGAATCGTTACGGGCGCATCGCGGAAGCGGGCAAGGCGCAACGGCTCTCCCAGGTGGAGGCGCGCGAGGAGAGCCGCATTCCGAGCGGCCTCGAGGAATTCGACCGGGTGCTGGGCGGCGGTCTCGTTCCCGGCGGCGTGGTGTTGATCGGCGGGGAGCCCGGCATCGGCAAGTCCACGCTGCTCCTGCAATCGCTCGCCGCCATCGGCAAGTCGCGCCCGGTGCTCTACGTGAGCGGGGAAGAGTCGCCCCAGCAGATCGCGTTGCGCGCCAGGCGCGTGGGCGTGGATGCGGGCAACGTGATCATCCTGCCGGATACCGACCTCTCCAGGATCGAGTCGGCAGTCAAGTCGGAAAAGCCCGAAGTCACCGTGATCGATTCGATCCAGACCCTCTACTTCGGCGATTTGCAGTCTGCGCCCGGCTCCGTCGCGCAGGTGCGCGAATGCGCGGCCCGGCTGACCCGCGTGGCCAAGAGCACGGGCGCCGCCATGGTATTCATCGGTCACGTCACCAAGGAAGGAACGCTGGCCGGCCCCAGGGTGCTCGAGCACATGGTGGACACGGTGCTCTATTTCGACGGGGATACCCATTCGCGCTACCGCCTGATCCGCGCTTTCAAGAACCGCTACGGCGCGGTGAACGAGCTGGGTGTTTTCTCGATGGAGGAGAAAGGCCTGAAGGGCGTATCCAATCCATCCGCGTTGTTCCTGTCGCAGCACGACGCCGAGGTCGCGGGCTCGTGCGTGATGGTGACCCAGGAAGGCACGCGGCCCATGCTGGTCGAAATCCAGGCACTGGTGGACGAGGCGCACGCGCCCAATCCCCGCCGGCTCACGGTGGGGCTCGAACAGAACCGGCTGGCGCTGCTGCTCGCCGTGCTGCACCGCCACGCCGGGATCGCCTGCTTCGACCAGGACGTGTTCATCAACGCGGTGGGCGGGGTCAAGATCGCCGAGCCAGCGGCGGATCTCGCGGTGCTGATGGCGGTCGTATCGTCGCTCAAGAACCGGCCGCTGCCGCCCAAGCTCGTCGTGTTCGGTGAAGTGGGCCTCGCCGGGGAAGTGCGTCCGGTGCAGCGCGGCCAGGAGCGGCTGCGGGAGGCGGCCAAGCTCGGGTTCACGCATGCGCTGATACCGCATGCCAACAAGCCCAAGGCGGCTGTCCCGGGCCTGGTGGTCATTCCCGTGCGGCGCGTGGAGGAGGCCGTCGTGAAGTTTCGAGACGGGGTCGCAAACTGACATGGAGAGCGCCGGCGACTACATCCTCGAAACCCGCGAGCTGACGAAGGAGTTCAAGGGCTTCGTCGCCGTGAACGGGG
>CAZQJF010000497.1:0-3358 GCA_964593735.1 uncultured Streptomycetaceae bacterium
GCTAGGTGCGCTCGACCACGGTTGCGGTCAGCCTCGCCCGGATGTCCGGATAGCGCGCGATCAGGCGCGTAAACTGTCCGCGCGAGAGTGAAAGCAGCACCGCGGGCGTGAGCGTTCGGACGGTGGCGTTGCGCGGAGCATCCCGCAGCAGCGCGACTTCGCCGAAGTGGTCGCCGTCGGCCAGAGTGGCGACCCGACTGGCTTCGCCCGTGCCGTTGTTCTTCAGGACCTCGAGCCGCCCGCGCGCGACGAGGTAGAAGCGGTCGCCGGGATCGCCCTCCTGGATCACCTCTCGCGCCTGAGAGTAGAGCTCGGTGGCGAAGCATTGCGCCAGTTCGGCGAGCAGCGGGTCTTCCAGATCGGACAGGATGGGCAGCAACCGCAGCCGTTCGGTGCTGATGGCAACCCGATCGCCGTCGGCGCTGAATGAGAACCCGGACTGCTTCTCCCAGAGACCCCGGTATTCGCCGTGTTGCGCGAGCAGGCTCAAATGCGTGCCCGCCTCAACCAGGCGCCCGTCCCGCAACACGAAGATGCCATCCGCATCGACCACGGAGGCCAGGCGGTGGGTGACGCTGATCACGGTGCGTCCGGCTCTCAACCGCCGGACGGTTTCATTGATCGCGGCCTCGGTGGCGGGATCGAGGGCGGAGGTCGCCTCATCGAGCGCAAGCAGGGCCGGCGAGCGCAGCAGAGCGCGGGCGATGGCGACGCGCTGGCGCTGTCCTCCGGAGAGCAACGCGCCGCGCTCGCCGACTACGGTGTCGTATCCGTCCGGCATTGCGGCCATTGCCTCGTGCAACCCCGCGAGCTTCGCGGCCTCGATGACGTCCTCGTCGGCCGCTTCCGGGCGGCCCATGCGGATGTTCTCGCGCACCGTGGTGTTGAACAGGAAACTGTCCTGGAACACGACACCGATCTGGGCGCGCAGGGACTCCTGGGTCACCTCGCGCAGGTCGGTGCCGTCGAATCGCACCCCGCCGCGGTCCGGATCATAGAAGCGCATGAGGAGATTGAGCACGGTACTCTTGCCCGAGCCACTGGACCCGACGAAGGCGACGAAGCTGCCTGCGGGAATCTCGAGATCCAGATCGCGCAAGCCGGCACGACCGGCGGAGTACGCGAAGTCCACGGCGTCAAACCGGATGGATGCACTCAAGCGCGGCAGCGCACCGGCGCCCGGACGGTCCTCCACCTGCGGGCGCTCGCTCAGCAATTCTTCTATCCGCTGCATGCCGGCGGACGCCTGCACGAGGTGGGGAATGACCCAGGTCAGCCCTTCGACGTTATGGGCCAGGTTCAGAAACAACGCCTGGAAAGACACCAGGGCGCCGACACTCATCCGGCCCTCGAATGCAAGCCAGCCCCCCACACCGATCACGATCAGGTTGAATGCCAGCACGCCTATGTTGGGCGTGCGCTCCATGAGGTAGGCGAGGAAGTTCGAGCGCAGGCTGGTGCGCCGGAGATCGTCGGCGCTGGCGCGAAAGCGCTTGACCGAGACGAAGCTGCCGTCGCGGGGATCGTAGCTGATGCCCTCGGTGCCATTGTTGCCCGCATTGCCCCCGATCGACGCGAACGGGGCATCGGTGAGGCTCACGGTGCCGCCGCCAACATAGTCGAAGCGTATCGCGTCCTGCAGCCGCTCCTCCGCAACGACCATGCACGATATCAACCCTCAATGACAGTTGTGTGACTCGCCCGGTAAGATGCGGCCATGGCGCGCGGCACGGAAATCCTGATTTCGGGCGGCGGCATCGGCGGGTTGTCCGCGGCGCTCGCACTCGCGCTCGCGGGCCGGCGCGTGCGCGTGCTCGAGAAAGCCCCGGAATTCGGCGAAACCGGCTACGGCATACAGATCGGGCCGAACGTCCATCCAATGCTGGAGCGCCTGGGCGTGGCGCGCGCCATCGAGCCGCACGCGATGTATCCGGACGCGCTGGTGCTGGCGGACGGGATCACCGGCAGTGTATTGACGCGCATCACGCTCGGCGCCGCCTTCCGCTCGCGCTACAAGCATCGCTATTTCGTGATCCACCGCCGCGACCTGCACGGCGCCATCCTCGAAGCATGCCAGGCGCGCGACGACATCGTCCTGGAGGCATCCAGGGGCATCGTGCGTTTCGACGACCGCGGCAGCCGCGTGATCGTCGCGTGCGAGGACGGCTCGCAATACGAAGGCGCGGCGCTGATCGGCGCGGATGGCCTATGGTCGCCGACTCGCGCCGCGCTGATCGGCGACGGCCCGCCCCGCATGGCCGCCCACTACGTGTACCGGGGCGTAGTCCCGATCGAGAGCATCGGCGACCGCTCGCACGAGAATTCGATGATCATCTACGCCGGCCCCAACCTGCATCTCGTGCAGTACAGGCTGCGCGGCGGCGCGGTCATGAACAACGTGGCGACCATCGCGAGCTGCCGCCATGCGCGCGGCGAAACGGACTGCGGCGGGCCGGACGAGCTGCAGGAGATGTTCTCGCGCTGCGACCCGCGCGTGCGGCAGATGCTCGACTACGTGAGCAAGGACCGCAACTGGGTGCTGCACGACCGGCCGCCGGTCTCCAACTGGACGAAAGGCAACGTCACGCTCCTGGGCGACGCGGCGCACCCGATGCTGCAATATCTCGCGCAGGGCGCGTGCATGGCGATAGAGGACGCGGTGGTGCTCGGCGCCACGGTCGGCGCGGCGGGAGCGGATTTGAACCGCGCATTCCTCGCCTACCAGGAGGAGCGCTTCTACCGCACTGCGCGGGTGCAGATCACCGCGCGCGTATTCGGCGACATCCTCCATGCCGACGGCGGTGCGCGCGAGCTGCGCAACCACCTCTGCGCGCGGCGCGACCCGGACGACCCACTCGAAGTGGACTGGCTGTACCGGGGAATAGACATTCGGCCGTAACCTCAATTTTTGATATGGCCTCCAAGAATCAATGGCACAGGATTTGCAGTGCCTGGCTCCCCCCGCAATTCGTCACAAAACTTGAACCTTCGCATCGCGCGCGGGGACTATACTAGCAGCCGGTCGGAATCGAAGGTCCGACGATTCAATCCTGCTTTGCACGGAGGAGGTCATGCAATTCACCGCGATATTCCAGAAAGTGCCGCGAGGCTACGTCGGTTTCGTGGAAGAGGTTCCGGGCGCCAGGACCCGAGGCAGGACCCTGGATGAAGCGCGCGCGAGCCTTGCCGAAAAAGTCGAACGGGTCCTGGAGGCGAACCGCGCCCAGGCCGAAAAGTCGATCAGGGGAAAAACGGTGATCCGGGAAAGGCTGCCGCTTCCTCTGGGGATGTCGAGCGCGGAGATCCTGCGCCACCTTCAGCGATTCGGATAGTTCCGCGGCCTGCGCGTCATCCGCGC
>CAZQJF010000498.1:0-3357 GCA_964593735.1 uncultured Streptomycetaceae bacterium
AGGCCCGCGCCGGCGCGCCAGCGCGCCGCGCCGCGCCCTTGACCGTTCGGTGACGTGAATCGGCGCGAACTACCTGGTGCCTGCATCATGATTTGCTCCTCCTCGTTTCCGCAGCCGGGCATGTCCCCGGATCCGGATTGTTGTGTACCTGCAATCTAACCCAGCCGCCTGCGCGATTCAAGCCGGGGCGACCGCTGCGATGGCCGCTCATGATCACTTTCAACCGTTTGGGATCGTCCACTATCACCGTTCCCGGGTCACTGAATATTGGTGCCGGTAGGCTCGAAGTACGCGGATGTCGTGGTGCGTTTCGCCCGCCACGGCAGCTCGAAACTCCGGTCTTCCGGCAGCGACACCCGCACCGTCCCTTCGATGGTTTCGCCGCTGACTTTGCCGCTGAACACATGACGCGCGTAGCCGAGGTCCGGCAACGTCAGGGCCAGCGTGAACGACAACTCCCCGCCCCGCAGTTTCACGTCGTTCAGGATCTCCCGGCGTATACCCGTGCGCGCAACGCCTTCGACGCTCTGGAAGCGCTGCTCCAGGATCGCCGCATAGGAATGGCGCCGCGTGCCGAGGTCCAACTCCCAACTCCAGTAGCCGTGGACCCGCGCCGGCACGATCCACATGCTCACCGGCTGACCTTCCCGGGCGTCCACTGCGTCGGGCGGCCAGCTCCCCAGGTCCCAGATGCTGGTCACCACGCGGGTGCCGGGCCGGGCATGCGCAAGGATCATCGGCCGCAGCAGGCGCTGCATCTCCGGCCACAGCCACATCGCGATGACGGTTGCGTCACGCAGGTCCGCATCGAACGCATTGCGATGGAAGAATCGCACGCGCCCCGCGACGCCCTGCGTCTTCGCCGCGGCATTGGATTCGTTCACCAGCTTCTCATCGATGTCCACGCCCCAGCCGCTCAGGTTCGGGTTCATGTGCGCCGCGGTGAGCACGATGCGCCCGTCGCCCGAGCCCAGGTCCACGACGACGTCGTCGTCGCGCAACCCCACGATCTTCAACATGCGCTCGACGTTCTCCTGCTCGCTCGGAACGAAAGGGGAGAAACGCTCCTGCGCGACGCAATGGCTGGCCGCAAGCGCCAGCAACAATATCGATACGAATGAACCGAATCTCGGCATGGTGATGGGTGTTTACAGGCCGAACGGCTCGGCCGCGACTGTGCTTTCGTTGAAGTGGACGGCCATGCAATTCCTGCCTCAGGTGAATCTTGTCCAACGCCCGGTTTGCGCCGCACGTTGAACGGCGCGCACCAGCGTCCGTTCCAACGGGCGGGATTAAACCGGCGCGCCGCGTCCAGTTTAATGCAATTTAGCGAGGTCGCGAGGGCTTGGCAAATGGTTTGCGCGGGCGCTTGGCTGATAGAGCGTGACTGGCAATGCTCGACTGACGATTCGGCTGCTTCGCCGCCGCGCTATTGACAGCCGGACGGAGAATGCGGAGTATCGCCGGGAGAACAATTTCGCCTTGGTCGTTTTCCACAGGAAGGGGAGTCCATGAAACGTCTGGCATGTACCGTGAGCACGTGCGCGCTGGTGCTGGGGCTGTGGTCGGGAGGCGCCGCGCGCGCGGAAGACATCAAGCTGCGCATCGCTTCCGGCCATCCGGCCGTCAACACCTACGTCAACCTGATGCAGAGCTTTTTCGTGCCGGAGGTGACGAAGCGCGTCGCCGCCCGCACCAAGCACAAGGTGGAGTTCATCGAGGGCTACGGCGGCGCGATGGTGAAAGTGGCGGACACGCTGGAAGGCGTCCAGAGCGGCATCATCGACATGGGCGCCTACTGCTTCTGCTTCGAGCCTTCCAACCTGCCGCTGCACGCGTTCCAGGTGATGCTGCCGTTCGGCACCATGGATCCGCAGATCAGCGTGAAGCTCGCGCGGGCGGTCTACAACAAGGTGCCCTACCTGTCGGAGGTGTTCGAGAAGAAGTTCAGCCAGAAGCTGATCGCGCTGATCGCCGACAACGGCTACAACCTCGGCACCTCGTTCGACTGGAGCAAGGTCGCCGACCTGAAGGGCCGCAAGCTCGCGGGCGCGGGTCTGAATCTGAAGTGGCTGGAGTACGCGGGCGCGACCCCGGTGCAGTCGTCGCTGCCGGAGGCCTACACGGCGATGCAGACCGGCGTTTACAACGGCTGGATCATGTTTCCGTCGGGGTGGGTCAACTTCAAGCTCTACGAAGTCGGCAAGTTCTACACCGAGGTCGGCTTCGGCGCGATCACCTGGCACGGATTGACCGTCAACAGCGCGCGCTGGGCCAAGCTGCCGAAGGAGGTGCAGGCCATCATCCTCGAGGTCGCCCGTGAGTACGAGGAGCGCACCGGCACCGTCAACAAGGAGAACTACCCCAAGCAGCTCGAGCAGTTGAAGGGTTTCGGGACCGCCGTCAAGAAAGTGCCCGACTCGGTACGCGTCGAATGGGCCGGCTCGCTCAAGGGCTGGCCACAGGAGAAGGCGTCCGAGCTCGACAAGGCGGGGCTGCCCGCGACCCAGGTCCTCAAGCTGGCGCTGGAGGAAGCCGAGAAGCTCGGCCACAAGTGGCCGTTGCGCTACCAGATCAAGTAACTCGGTGATGGAGTGATGCGGTGATGAAGTGAGGGAGTGACAACCAGAGCGCCGGTTCTCATCACCACATCACCTCGCCACCTCATCACTTTTATTATTTCAAAGTGCTGCTGCGCCTGAACGACTGGATCGCCAGGGCACTGCTGGTCGTGGCGGCCAGTCTGGCGTTCCTCCTCTCCTTCCTGGTGTGTGCCGACGTGATCGGCCGCGTCGTCTTCAACAGCCCGGTGAAGGGCACGCCCGAGATGGTCTCCTTCTCGATCGTGATCATTCTCTGGCTGCAGGCGGCATACGCCATCCGCAGCGGCGGCATGATCTGGGTGGACGCGCTGCACGCGCATTTGCCAAACCGGGCGCAGCGTGCATGCGAGGTGTTCGGCGCGCTGCTCGGGCTCGCGTTCTTCGGGCTGGTGTGCTGGGGCAGCCTCGATCCTGCCCTCCACGCCTGGCGCTCCAACGAGTTCGAGGGGGAGGGCGCACTGCGCGTGCCCGTGTGGCCCGCGCGCTTCATGGTGGTCGCCGGCAGTTTTCTCGCGGCGTTCAACTATCTGCTCATCGCGACCGAGCGCTTTCGCGCCCTGTTGTCCGGCGGCGGGCCGCCGCCCGCGGCGGAGCCCGTGGAAAAAATCGCCTAGCAGCCTGTCGGACTTGAAAGTCCGACAGGCTGCTAAATGCAAAACCGCCCGCAGACTTGCAGCAGAGCGGGATGAAAAGACCAGTTTTGGCTGTCAATAAGGACATCACGGCGTCGAATTCATGCACTTCGAATCCAATT
>CAZQJF010000499.1:0-3351 GCA_964593735.1 uncultured Streptomycetaceae bacterium
TACATCGCGATATCCGCGTTCTTCATCAGCGTCTGCAGGTCAGCGCCGTCGTCGGGGTAGCCGCTGATGCCGATACTGGCGGTGATATGGAATTCCTGCGCCTGAACGAGAAACGGCGCTCCCATGACCGCAAGTATCTTCTGCGCAACCACCGCGGCGTTCAATGGGCGCGGCGGCTCCTCGATCAGCACGACGAACTCGTCGCCGCCGAGACGCCCCACGGTGTCGCTTTCGCGCAGGCAGCCCCGCAGGCGGTCTGCAACTTCCCGGAGCACGCGGTCTCCGGCTTCGTGCCCGAGAGTGTCGTTGATGTTCTTGAAGCGATCGAGATCGATGAAGAGTACCGCCAGCGACCTTGCGGTCCGCCGCGCGTAAGCGAGCGCGTGGCTCAAGCGCTCATTGAACATGGTGCGGTTGGGCAGCCCGGTGAGCTCGTCGTAGTGCGCGAGACGGCGAACGCGCTCCTCCGCCTGCTGGCGCACTATGTATTGGCCGATCTGGCTGCCGATCGATTGGGCTGCGTGGATCAGCGTGTCGTCGGGCACACGCACGTCGCGGTGGAAGAATTCCATTACCCCCAGCACTTCGTTGCCTGCCAGCAACGGGAAGCAGAAAGCGCCGCGCAGCTTGGCTTTGGCCACCAGCGTCGCGCGTTTGAGACCAACGACCTGCGACAGGTCTGCCACCCAGACCGGTTTGCCGGTGCTGACGGCGCGCCGCACGAGGCCCTGGCCGCTGGTTCCGTCCTCCATCACCGTGCGCGTCGAATTCTCCGCCACGAATTCCTGGATCTCGGGGCTGTCCACTCCCCAGCATTCAAAGCACCGCATCACGCCGGCGTCCTTGTCCCGCGCCCAGCGCGCGCCGCAATGCCATTTCAGCGTTTCGCAGATGGTCTGGATGATCTTGGGAATCGCCTCGGCCAGGGTCTCGGCGTCGGCGAGCACGCGAGTCACGGCGTGCTCCATTGCCTGGCGGGTTTCCGCCTGCTTGCGCTCGCTGATGTCCTCGATCACGCGGATGAAGTAAAGCGGCTTGCCCACGGCGTCTTTCGCCAGCGATACGGTCCTGTTGACCCAGAGGTCCGCGCCATCCTTGCGCCGGTACAGCCGCTCCGACGAGAACGTGTCCATCTCGCCTTTCAGCATCGATTCGCGGTATTTCGGCAGGTCCGCTCCTACATGGTCCGGATGGATGAACTGATCGGTCACCATGCGCACCAATTCGTCATGCGTGTAGCCGAGCATCTTGCACAGCTTGGAGTTCGCGTGCAGGATCCGGTCGTCGTCAATCGCGGTATGCATGATGCCGACCGGTGCGTTGTCGAACGTCGCACGGTAGCGCTCGGCGACCTCCTTGGGTTCGGTGATATCCTCCGACACGCCGACGAAGTAGAGCGGTTCGCCTTCCGGACTTCGCGCGAGGGAAAGCGTGCGTCTCGCCCAGAACACACTCCCGTCTTTGCGGACGAAGCGCCGCTCGGCCGTCACGCTGTCGGCTTTCCCGCTCAGCAGTCGCTGGCGATGCTCCTCGGTCGCTGCACGGTCTTCAGGGTAACCGATATCCTGCAGCGGCCTGCCTATCAACTCTTCCCGGGAGTAACCCATCATGTCGGCGAACTTTTGATTCACCGCCATGTAGCGGCGGTCGAGATCAACCAGTACCATCCCTACTGCGGCACGATCGAATGTCAGCTGGAAACGGCGCTCGAGATCCTTGCGTTCGGTGACGTCGATGATGGTGCCGATCAATCCCGCGACACTGCCGTTGGCGTGGCTAAAAGTGGCTTTGTAGTAAATCGCATCGTGGCGCTTGCCGTCGGGAGTCGTGATGGACGTCTCGTATACCTGGGACCCGGGGCGTTCCCACAGCACCTGATCCATCGCGTGCAGCCGATCCGCCACCTCCTGATTGCCGGGGTAGAGATCGTGCACCGTTTTGCCGATGAAAGATTCCCTGGGGACCCCAAAGAACTTTTCCCACGCCCGGTTGACGCCGAGATAGCGCCCGTCCGTGCCCTTGAAGAAAATCGGGTTCGGCAGGGCTTCGATCAGTTGCTGGGTCATGCGCTGCGCTTCGACGAGGTTCGCTTCGCTTTTGCGCAGGTCCTGGGTGATGCGTTCGGCCAGGTGGATCGCGCGTCTGCCGGACGTTGCGAGGGACCGTATCATTCCGAACAACAGCGAGCTGATGACCGCGCCCACGAGAAAAATGGTCCACGGCAGCAGGCGCTCGGAGGGTGCGATGAATCCCTCCCGCGCACTGAAATGCAGGTTCCAGCGGCGCCCGCCTATTTCGAGTCCCGCAGTGCTGGTCAGGCTCGCAAGCTTGTTGCCGCTGGAGTCGCCCCGGCGGGAACCGGCCGGGAGCAGGCGGTCGCTGTCGAACATCAGGTTTTCCGCGGCCGGCTGCTGCAAGCCGCGCGGCCCGTCCAGAAATCCTGCGTCGTGGATGCGAACCTGCATGGTCTGCAAAAATTGCTCGCTCAACACGCCGCGCATCAGGTCGATCACGACAAACGACGTGCTCACCATCCCGGCAAAAGCTTCGCGGCGCTGCTCTACGGTGGCGACCGGCATGCCTTTCCGGTAAACCGGCAGGCGCATCGCGAATCCCGGATGCCGTTTCGGATCCAGCGCCAGCGCGATAGCCCCCGAGGCCGTAACCTGGCCCGAGTCGCGTGTGCGCTCGAGCGCGGCGAGGCGCACAGCGTCACCTCCAAGGTCGAGCCCGAGCGCCGCTTCGTTTCCCGTCATCGGCTCGACGTATTGCACGATGAAGTATTCGGGCCTGTCTCCCGGCGGCCTGACCGCGAAATCCGGATATCCGCGCGGATCCACGCTCCGGTCATTGCGCACCGTTTCTTCGAAAACCGGCTTCTGTGCTGCGGACACGCGCTGGGCGTAGTGGACGACCTGGACGCCGGGGTAGCGGTGGTTAAGATCGAGGCTCGCGATATAGGTCTGAAACTCGTCCCGCCTGACGGCATCCGACGCGATGAACATCGCCCTCACGCCGAGCAGCACGTCCGAATAAGCGCGGATGCGGGTTTCGATGGCCTCTTCCGCTTCGGCGACCACGCGCTCGAACTTCAGACTGGTGTCATGCTCCAACTGCCGCGCCGTGAAATATGCGGCAGCTGCGGAGAGTCCCATCCCGACCACGAGCACGACGAATGCCGTCGCGGCGTTGCTGAGCACATTGGCGAACTTGAGCTGCATGCAGATGTCGGTGGCGTGGGCCTGCGCCGGCAATTTTCCATTACCCCGTTGGCATTCTACGCCGCATCCGGAGCCGTGAAGGATGGATGAACACCGGTGAAAAAGCAGTGCAGGGCCGCTTCGCGGCGAT
>CAZQJF010000500.1:0-3344 GCA_964593735.1 uncultured Streptomycetaceae bacterium
CATCCCGTCTTCGCGGCGATCTTGCCGGCCAGCTCGAGGCCGCGCGCGCGCACGGCGCGACCGCCGATGAACAGCATCGCGGACTTGCCGTGCTTCAGCGCCTTCGCCGCGGCCACCACCGCGTCCTTGTCGGGCCCGGCCGGCGCCGGCGTGTCCGGCGTGTCGGCGACGCCCTCGGCCTCGCCCCATGCCGTATCGGCCGGCAAGATGAGCGTTGCGATCTGCCCCGGCGCAACGCGCGCGGCTTGAATGGCCAGCGCGCCGTCACCGGCCACGGTAGCGGAAGTCGGCGACGTCTTCACCCAATGCGAGAATGGCCGGGCGATGCCTTCGATGTCGGCGGTAAGCGGCGTGTCGTACTTGATGTGATAGAGCGCGTGCTCGCCCACGATGTTGACGATGCCGGAGCCCGCTTTCTTGGCGTTGTGCAGGTTGGCAGCCGCATTGGCGAGCCCCGGTCCCAGGTGCAACAGGGTCGAAGCCGGCGTGTCGGTCATGCGGTAGTAGCCGTCGGCAGCACCGCTGCACACGCCCTCGAACAGGCCAAGCACGCAGCGCATGCCTTCGACCCGGTCGAGTGCGCCGACAAAATGCATCTCCGAAGTGCCCGGATTGGCGAAACAGACCTCGACACCACCCTTCAACAAGGTCCGAACCAGACTTTCTGCGCCGTTCATGGACTCTCTCCCTCGCTCTGTGCGCCATTATAGGCGGCGAGACTGTTGGTGGAAGTTGTTGCGTGATTCGAAAACATACGAGCGATCGCTACAAGCTCGAGCTGCGCCCATCGCTTGACGCAACTGAAATTCCCCTCCTGTCCTTAAGGAGGGGTGGCGCGCGTACGCCTGCCGGGGTGGTCGATAACGAAGATCATCAACCGGGGCAGGATCAGAGTATCCTTGCAGTCATGAAGATCGCGACTGGAAAGGTCATCGGCGGAAAGGTCGTTCTGGAAGGAGCGACCTTCGCGGAAGGCACCCCCGTCACGGTCCTGGCCAGGGACGGGGAAGATGGTGTAACCCTTACGCCTGAAGAGGAAGCCGAGCTTCTTCTCGCAATCGCAGAGGCCGACCGCGGCGAAATGGTTTCAGCGGAGGAAGTGCTCGCGAAGCTGGCGCGCCGTCATGGCTAGCTGAGCCATGAAAGTCCGGGTCACGAAGCGAGCCCAAGCGCAGATTGACCGGATCGCTGCATGGTGGGATGACAACCGGACGCTTGCGCCAGAAGCCTTCGATGAGGAACTCTCGGAGGCTTTTTCACTTTTGAGCATCGAGCCCGGCATCGGCGCCCCCCGTGATCAATGCACGTACCGCCGGGGTGAGGCGTTTGCATCTCGCCCGGATTCATTACTTTCCCTACTGCCGTGTCCGGGGCGAAGAGGTTCATGTGCTGCGCATCTGGCACACGAGTCGCGGGAGCGGTCCCAGGCTGTAGGTCGGCCAGACCAACAGTGGCGGAGAATGACCGCCGCTGCGTGGAGTTCGTCGCAAGGGCCGCCTGGGTTGGCCGCGGCCTTGTCGCCCGACCCGGCGCCGCTGCCTCGCAAGCTCGTAGCGGTAAACCTGCGCTGCTCGGTCGGCCCCCGGCGGCCTGTCCATTCGGAAGCTGGCACGCCTCCGCCGACTCGCCGGTCCTCATGGTGCCGCAAGCACGTCGAGCGGGTCCCCGTTCGCGGCGGCAGGTCTTCCCACAACCCCGCGACGGCTCGGCCGCGCTGACCGAGCGTGCGCTTGCTGGGGGTCTGAGCCCGACGGGAGTTCACGGCAGATTCAGCTCCCGGCTGCTGCCGACAATTACCCAAGTATCATTGACGTGAATTGTTGCGGACCACAAACTCCACGTAACAGGAGCAACGCCATGAAAATGACGACCGAGGAAGCGTTCATCAAGGTACTGCAGAGGCACGGGATCGAGCATGCTTTCGGGATCATCGGCTCCGCGATGATGCCGGTCTCGGACCTGTTTCCGGTGGCGGGAATCAAGTTCTGGGACTGCGCGCACGAGGGCAACGCCGGCATGTGCGCGGACGGCTATACGCGTGCGACCGGCATGATGTCCATGGCCATCGCCCAGAATGGGCCCGGCATCACCAATATGGTGACACCGATCATGACGGCCTACTGGAACCACACGCCACTGCTGCTCGTCACGCCGCAGGCGGCCAACAGGACCATTGGGCAAGGCGGGTTCCAGGAAATGAAGCAAATGGCACTTTTCCAGGATTGCGTCTGCTACCAGGAGGAGGTGCGCGACCCGTCCCGCATCGCCGAGGTGCTGAATCGCGTGATCCTCAAGGCGCGTCGCGGCTCTGCGCCGGCCCAGATCAACGTACCGCGGGATCTCTGGACGCACGTCATCGACATCGATTTGCCGCAGGTCGTGGAGATCGAGCCCCCCCGCGGTGGCGAGGCGGCGATCGCGGCGGCGGCGAAACTGCTCTCCGAGGCGAAATTTCCGGTCCTGCTGAACGGTGCGGGCGTGGTGCTCTCGGGCGCCATCCCGGCGGCGGCGGCACTGGCCGATCGGCTGGCCGCGCCCGTTTGCTGCAACTACCAGCACAACGATGCGTTCCCGGGCTCGCACCCGCTTTCCTGTGGACCACTCGGTTACAACGGCTCGAAGGCGGCCATGGAGATTATTGCCAGGGCCGATGTCGTTGTTGCGCTCGGCACCCGGCTCAATCCGTTTTCGTCGCTGCCCGCCTACCGGATCGAGTACTGGCCGAAGGACGCGAAAATCGTCCAGGTCGATATCAATGCCGACCGGATCGGCCTGACGAAAAAAGTGGCGGTCGGCATTCAGGGCGATGCGCGGAAGGTCGCGGAGCAGATCCTCGCGCAGCTCCCGGGCACGGCCGGTGCGGCCGGTCGCCAGGAACGCCTCGACCTGGTCGCGCAGGCCAAAGCGCGCTGGGCGCGGGAGCTTGCCTCGATGGACCACGAGGACGACGATCCGGGCATCACCTGGAACGAGCGTGCCCGCAAGCGCGATCCGAACCGGATGAGTGCGCGCCAGGCCTGGCGCGCGATCATGGCCACGCTGCCGAAGGAGGCAATCATATCGAGCGACATCGGCAACAACTGCGCCATCGGGAACGCCTACCCGATGTTCGAGGCGGGCCGGAAATATCTGGCGCCGGGCCTGTTCGGCCCCTGCGGCTACGGCTTCCCTTCGATCCTTGGCGCCAAGATCGGTTGCCCTGACGTGCCTTGCGTGGGCTTTGCCGGCGATGGCGCCTTCGGCATCTCGATGAACGAGATGACGGCTTGCGGTCGCAATGAGTGGGAGCCCATCACGATGGTGATCTTCCGCAACTACCAATGGGGCGCGGAAAAGCGCAACAC
>CAZQJF010000501.1:0-3335 GCA_964593735.1 uncultured Streptomycetaceae bacterium
TTCGCACACATGGTCATCCCAAAAAGCTAAAGTAAGTGCCATTCGGGTCAGACCCCTGGGAAACTTTGCGCTCGCGGTGATCCGCCTCTATTCCGCATTGCCGAAGTCAACGGTGGCCTACGTGTTGGGCAGGCAATTGCTTCGCGCAGGAACATCGGTTGGCGCGCACTACCGGGAGGCGCGCCGGGCCAAGTCGAATGCGGACTTCATCAGCAAGGTGAGGGGGCGTTGCAGGAGCTGGACGAGTCCGGCTACTGGCTGGAACTGATGCGTGACGCAGGTGTATCGAAGGCAGACGTACTGAACCAGCTGCTTGTCGAGTCGAGTGAACTAATTGCCATCTTCGTCAGCATAGTAAAGAAGGCCAAGTCACCGCGCGTTCAGCCATCCTAGCCAAACTCCGACCGAAGGCGACGAAAGGTCGGGACTAGATTTTTCGAGCGCCCGCTCGGGATCATCCTTCCACGTTCATCCTTCATCCTTTGCGCCGTCAGGTTTCGACGGCGCTCATGAGCCGCTCCTCGATCGGATGGCTGCCGAAGAAGTGCCGGGGCTTGTCTTCCGTGCTGACCACCAGGTAGCCGCCGTTGATGCGGAACGGCGGCGGTGCCGTCTTGAGGCGGCCGCCCATGGGCCCGATCTCGGGCATGAAGGCCTGGTTGGGCTGGATGACGGCGGGGCGGGCCAG
Organism: uncultured Streptomycetaceae bacterium; assembly: GCA_964593735.1. Lineage (GTDB taxonomy): Bacteria > Pseudomonadota > Gammaproteobacteria > Burkholderiales > SG8-41 > SG8-41. Next base: position 689 of record CAZQJF010000501.1, read on the forward strand.
GGGGTCGGGGCCGCCGAGTCCCGCATAGGAGACATGCATGTGGAGCGTCTCGGCGAGGTGTCCCAGGTTGCCGCGCGCCTTCTCGATCACTTCGTCGGCGCCGTGCACGACCTGCTCGAGGGTGTTGCCCGGCCGTAGCCGCTCCAGGCACCGGTGCCAGATCTCGGTGCCGTACTTCACCAGCTCCTTCATCTCCGCGGTCGGCTTGCCCAGCACGATGCACTGCAGCCCCTGCGCCTGGTAGCCCGCCCACTTCGGGCTGGTCTCGCTCACGATGTAGTCGCCCGGCTCGAGCGTCCGGGCTGACGGAATCGGGTCCTGGGTGAGCCACGGGCCGAAGAGCTTCCCCGATTCCATGAGCAGGAACGTCGGCGGCTCCGCGCCCGCGGCGTCCATGGCGTGCACGACCGCCGCGTAGTACTCGCGCTCGGTGACGCCGGGGCGCCAGGCGGTGAGGTGCGCCTCGTAACCGATGTCCACGAGCCGCGCCGATTGCGCGAGGCAGTCGATCTCCACCGCGCTTTTGACCGAGCGCAGCTCGAAGAAGAGATCGGTGACGTCCACGACCTTGAGTTTCGGCAGCCGCTTCCGGATGGCTTCGAGCAGGTTCCACGGCAAGCCGATGTTCTCGTCCTGGCGGAAGATCATCCCGACCAGGCCCAGCGTCCCGCCCGAGAGGTTGAGTGCCTGGAGACGCTCTTCCACGATCTGCGGCAGGTTCCCCGTCGCGGCGCTGCGGATATCCTTGAACCAGGACATGCGCGTGGCGCTGCGCTTGAGCGTCATCTGCGTGACCAGCGTGCCGTCACCCACGCCGGGGAGGAGGGCATAGCATGTTCCCGAGAGCGGGTCCGCGTAGTCGCACACGTAGCGGATGTTGGCGTTCATCTCGTTCCAGCGGCCCGAGTTGCCGTTGAGCAGCAGGCAGTCCACGCCGCGGCGGGACATTTCTTCCCGGATGCGCTGCCAGCGGCGCTCGCGCTCCGCCGCGGGAAGCTGGATGAATTCCGGAGTAGTGGCATTGCGATTCATTGCGTGTGTCCTCTTTCGAGCCGAAGCGGCGCGATCGATTATCGAACATCCATCAAGCTCGTGCGCGAATTATTTTGACGTAGAATCGAAAACGGTTCAGAATTCTTCTGACCATATTATGGAAGGGATAGCGTGATGAAGCGATGGCTCGCGTGGCTGGTGGCAGTATCTGCAGCGCTCGCTCCGGCCGCGCACGCGCAGACGTCGAAGTGGCCCGAGAGGCCGGTGCGCCTCGTTGTGCCGTTCACGCCCGGGGGCACCACGGACCGCATCGCGCGGCTCTTCGGCGCGCACCTGGCGAAGGAGCTCGGGCAGCAGTTCATCGTCGACAATCGTCCCGGCGCGAGCGGCACGATCGGCTCGGAGATCGTGGCGCGCGCCCAGCCCGACGGCTACACGCTCGCCGTGGTGCCGTCGAGCTACGCCATCAACGGGGCGCTGTTCAAGCTGCCCTACGACCCGGTCACCGGCATCGAGCCGATCGGCATGATCGTCACCGGGCCGCTGTTCCTCACCGTGAACCGGTCGCTGCCGGCGGCGAGCCTGAAGGAATTCGTTGCGCTGGCGCGCGCCAAGCCGGGCGCGCTGCGCTACGGGTCGACCGGCCCCGGCACGAACCTCCACCTGGCGGGCGCGCTCTTCGAGCAGATGACGGGGATCCAGATGCTGCACATCCCGTACAAGGGCCAGGGGCTCGCCGTGGCCGAGCTGATCTCCGGGGAGATCCAGCTCATGTTTTCCGGGGCCGGAACGATGATGCCGCACATCAAGGCGGGCAAGCTGCGCGCCCTGGCCGTGACGACCGAGCAGCGCTCGCCCGTGATGCCCGAGCTGCCGGCGATCAGCGAGATGCTGCCCGGCTATTCCGCGGATTTCTGGACCGCCGTGTGGGCGCCGAAGGGAACGTCGAAGGACATCGTGACGCGGCTCAACCGGGAAATCGGCCGGTTCCTGGATCCCGACATGCGAACGAAGCTGCTGGCCGACGGCATCCAGCCCGCGCACTCGACCCCGCAGGGACTCGCGCAGATCGTCGCCCGGGAGCTCGCCACGTGGTCGAAGGTGATCAAGGCGGGAAATATCAGCGAACCTTAGGGGACAGACCACTAAGGAACTTAAGTATTTGAATTGAAGCAGAATGGCTGTTAGTGGTCTGACCCCTATATATAAGAAGAATCCCGCGACGATTCTCGGTCGCGCAATCTCTCGACGCGCCGCCCGAGCATCGCGGCAATTTCCTTCTTGAAGCGATCGTTACCCAGGGCGAATCCGCCGTTGGTTGCCAGCCGGATCTCGCGCAAGTCGGCGGGGTCCATTTCGAATCGAAACGAACGGCGATAGGCGGAGGCGCGCAGCTCGGGCGTCTCGCCGAGCCCGAGATATTCCTGGTGCGGCACGACGAGTGCGGAGGGTTTGAGCCCGGCGTTTACGCGATAGCTCGACCAGGTATAGTCGCCGGGGTGTTTCACCATTCCCGCTCGCATGGGGTTCAACTCGATATAGCGCTGGCACTTGAGAGAATACCCATCGCGCTGGACTAAGCTCGAGCGGAAACGCCCCTCCCAGAGCGTGCCGCTGCGGCGATAGGTCTTGTTGACGTATTGCACGTAGCGCT
>CAZQJF010000502.1:0-3327 GCA_964593735.1 uncultured Streptomycetaceae bacterium
GCCTCGCGCCGGCCGGGCGGCTCGACATCGACTCGACGGGACTGCTGGTGCTCACGCAGGACGGACGCATCGCCAAACAGCTCATCGGCGAAAACTCGGGGATGGAAAAGGAATACCTGGTGCGCGTGCACGGCGGGCTGTCCGCGGAAAGCCTTGCGCTGCTCAACTTCGGACTGAGCCTCGACGGCGCGCCGCTCAAGCGCGCCGAAGTGCGCTGGCAGAACAAGGATCAACTGCAGTTCGTGCTGCGCGAGGGCAAGAAGCGCCAGATCCGGCGCATGTGCGAGCTGGTGGGACTGCAGGTCGAGGGTCTCAAGCGCGTGCGCATCGGCAACGTGCGCCTCGCCGATTTGCCCGTGGGACAATGGCGGTACCTGAGGAGCGACGAGCGGTTCTAGTTTCGGGGCCAAGCGGCTTCCGGATGCGCTCGCTGAGGTAGCTGCCCATTCCTTGATCTATATTGGTCACCCGCGTCCGACCATTGGTAGGATAGTGCCCCGCGGCAGGAAAACGAGTCCACATAGGGAGACGGCAATGGCGGAGAAAATGAACGGCGCGCGGCTCTTTGCGCGCATGCTGCAGGCGTACGGCGTGACGCACGTGTTCTTCATGGACGCGATCCTGCGCCGCGCGCTGGCGGAGATGGAGGACGTGGGGATCAAGCGCATCCTCGGTCACTCCGAGAAGGCCGTCGCCTACATGGCGGACGGTTACGCGCGCGTGTCCGGCCGCCCGGGCGTGTGCATGGCGCAGGCCGTGGGCGCCGCCAATCTCGCTTCCGGCATGCAGGACCCCTACCTGGGACATTCGCCGGTCATCGCGATCTCGGGGCGGCACGTAGCGGCCAATCAGTACCGCAACGCCTACCAGGAAGTCCCGCACGAGCCGCTCTACGCCTCGGTCACCAAGTGGCAGGGGCGGATCGACGTGCTGGAGCAGATTCCACACGTCATGCGCCAGGCGTTCCGCGAAGCGACGACCGGCACGCCGCGCCCGGTGCACATCGACATGGCGGGTTATACCGGCGACGCCGTCACCGCGGAGGAAGGCACGTTCGACGTCATTGCGGACGAGGCGCACACGCGCTACCCCGCGTTCCGGCCCGCGCCGGACCCGGCAGCGGTGCAGAAAGCCGTGGCCGCCATCAAGGCCGCCTCGCGGCCGGTGATCGTGGCCGAGCACACGGCGGAAATCTGCGGGGCCGGAGAGGCGCTGGCGCGGCTCGCCGGGCGCATACAGGCGCCGGTGGTCGCCACGCTCGATGCGAAAGCGATCATGCTGGAGGACCATCCGCTCTTCCGCGGCATGCTCGGCACCTACGGGCGAAGCTGCGCGAACCACGTCGTCGCCGAAGCCGATCTCGTGATAATGGCGGGCGGCAATACCAGCGATCAATCCACCGCCAACTGGAAGATTCCGAAGGAAGGCACTGCGATCATCCACATCGACCTGGACCCGGTGGAGCTGGGCCGAAACTACACGGGCGTGATCGGGATACAGGCCGACGTGCGCGCCGCCCTGGAGGCACTGGCGGCTGCGGCGCCCGCCGCGAAACACGACGAGTGGCTGGCGCAGTCACAGAAGCACGTGGACACGTGGCGCAAGGAGGCGGAGCAGGCGCGCTCTTCGGACGCCGTGCCCATGCACCCACAACGCCTGTGCAAGGAGCTGACCGAATGCCTGCCGCAGGACGCGATCCTGATCGCCGACACCGGCTACGCAGCGCTGTGGACCGGCACGCTCATCTACCTGCGCCACCCGACGCAGAACTACTTCCGCGCGGCGGGCTCCCTCGGCTGGTCGTTCCCGGCCTCGCTGGGCGCGAAATGCGGCGCCCCGAACCGCCCCGTCGTGTGCTTCACCGGCGACGGCGGTTTCTACTACCATCTGCCGGAGCTCGAGACGGCGCGCCGCCGCGGCATCAAGACCGTGACCGTGGTGAACAACAACCGGTCGCTCGCCCAGGGTCTGCGCAATCTCAATGCCGCTTACGGCAGCCACGACAAGACCAACATGGGCGAGTGTTACGAGTACCGGAACACGGACTTCGCGCGCGTCGCCCAGGCATTCGACTGTTTCGGCGCGACGGTCGACAAGCCCCAGGACTTCCGCAAGGCGTTCGACGCCGCGATGGCCTCGGACCTGCCCGCGGTGATCGACGTGAAGACCGAGTTCGGGTTGCAGGCGCCGCTGGCGTGGGCGCCGAACTGAGGGATGAAGGATGAGGGATGAGGGATGAAGGGATGATGGGTTATGAGAAGCGATCGCAAGAATGCTAAGAGGCGTTCGTCCCTCCACTCCGGCCGTTCGTCCTGAGCCCGACGAGAGGATGTAGAGACATGCATCGATTCCTCAGGCAGGCGCTCGAGAATGTCCGCGGCGAGTCCCAGCGCGCCATAGTGGTCGTTGCCGATATCCGGGGATTTTCCCAGTTCAGCAGGGTCAACGATTCCGTCGACGTGGCCACCTATATCTCGAAGGCCTATTTGAAATTGATCGACTCTTTCTCGACCGTCACCAGCGACTTTTTTTTCAAGCCTACCGGCGATGGACTTCTGATGGTGTTTCCGTTCGACGAGTGGACGCTTCAAACCACGCTGGAAGAGGTCGTAACAAAATGCGTGGCGTGTCACGAGACGTTCGGCGCCCTGCTCGCCGACGAACCCGTAATCAACTACGACGTTCCCAGGCTGATCGGCTTCGGAATCAGCCGCGGCTCGGCATGCGCGTTGACTGCGGTTCAAAGTGACAAGCGGTACATACTCGATTATTCGGGCTACAAGCTGAACATGGCGTCCAGGCTTCAGGATCTCGCCCGTCCCTCGGGGGTCGTTGTCGAAGGATCGAGCGACGTCAGGATGCTCAGCAAGGAGCTCCGGAACCGGTTCAGACCGGTCAACGTCTACGTGCGCTCGGTCGCGGAAATCACGCCGATCGAGGTTCAGGTGCTGGACAGCGTGGTCGTGCCGCCCCACTACCTCAAACCGATTGCGGCAAGGTGGGAGAACTATGAAAAGAGCTTCAGCCTGGACGAACTCAGCACGTTCGCTGCCCAGGTCCGGATCAGGCTGCCGAGCGGGACGATAGTCGCCGAATCGCTGACAGTCAGACTGTTACGTCCATCAAATCCCGACAAGGGTGAAGCCGCGGGCGTGACGCGCTGGCAATCCCTGGAGTCGCCTCGCGATTTTGATCTCGTGTACGACGCGGGGAATCCCATGCTGCTGGTAAAACCGAAGTTGATCCTGGAAAACTTCAAACAGTTCATAGCGGGCCTGCCGGAAGGCAAGAGCGTGACTTTGCAGGCAAAGCTTCAACTGCTGGGGT
>CAZQJF010000503.1:0-3323 GCA_964593735.1 uncultured Streptomycetaceae bacterium
GGGCGAACAGCCCGCAGCGCTCCGCACGCTGCGCGAGCGCGCGCACCGCGCGGTGGCCGATTTCCCCCGGCGACATGCAGCGCAGGCGATTCAGCCGCCACAGCACGCGCGCGAGCGCGCCGGCGGAATCCGCCGACAGGCTGCTACGCAGCGAGCAGGCCGGCGTGAGTGTCTTCACGGGCGCACGCATACTGCCGGTGCCAGATTTCGAGATTGAGCAGCGTCCACAGCAGCTTCTCGTGGTTCTGCCTGCCGTTCACGTGCTCGGCGATCATCCGGTCGAGCGCGCGCGCATCGCAATAACCGCGGGTCGCCGACGACGCGCTCTGGAGGTGATCGCGGAGGTAGTCGCGCATCTCGCCACGGAACCATTCGTTGACCGGCACGCGAAAGCCCACTTTCGGCCGCGTCAGGATGCGCGCGGGCAGCAGTTTCTTCGCCGCCTCGCGCAGGATCCACTTGGTCGTGAGGCCCCGCACGCGGTAGTGGTCGGGGAGAGCCGATACGAACGCGGCGAGCTCGTGATCGAGAAACGGCACGCGTCCCTCGATCGAGGCTGCCATCGTCATGCGGTCGCCGCGCTCGAGCAGATTGTCCGGCAGCCAGCTCGTCTGGTCGAAGTAGAGGATGCGCCGCAGCGCGCTCGCGCCTGCCTCCGAATCGAACGGGGGGCCGTGACTGGCCGGCGCGCCGTTCGGCCGGAGCACCGAGAGCCGGTCGCGCTCGTCGCGGGAGAGCGCCCCGAACCAGCGCACATAGCGCTCGCGCCGGTCGCTGATGTTGAGGTTGATCACGGCGTTCTTGATGCGCCGGAACCCGTAGGGCAGCGCGTGGACGAGCGGCTCCAGCACGCCGCGGCGGACAAACTGCGGAACGAGCTGATAGCCCTGCGCGTAGCGCTCCACGACGTGCTTGGGATAGCCGCCCAGTATCTCGTCGCTGCCCTCTCCCGTCAGCACCATCTTGACGCTGCGCGAGGCCTCGCAGGCCAGCATGTAAATGGGGATGTCGGAAGGCTCCGAAACCGGAGCGTCGCGGAACCCGATCAGCCGCGGCAGGCGTTCGATCATGTCAAGGGGGTCGACGACGATCTCGTGGTGCCGGGTTCCCAGATGCGCCGCCACCTCGGCGGCGTAGGAGAGCTCGCTGTAGCGGCCGTCGGTGAAACCCACGGAAAACGTATTGACCATGCTGTTGTGGCGGCTCATGAGGGCCACGATGGTCGAGGAGTCGAGCCCGCCGGAAAGGAAAGCGCCGAAGGGCACATCGCTCACCATCTGCAGTTTGACCGTTTCATCGAGCCGCGACAGGAACTCGTCCACGACGCCGTCCGGCTGCTGCGTGAACGCGGGCTGGAGGCGGTCCGGGGGCGACCAGTAACGCTCTTCCTCCAGTGCCCCGCGTTTCCACGTGAGGGTGCTGCCCGGCATCAACTTCCGGATGCCGGCGAACATCGTCCTGGGGCCCGGCACATAGCGGTAGCTGAGATAGTCCCAGACGGCTTCCAGGTCCACGGCGGCCGTTATGCCCGGCACGCGCAGCAGCGCCTTGATCTCCGAGGCGAAATACAGCGCGCCCCCCCGTTCGTGGAGAAACAGCGGCTTCTCGCCGAAGCGGTCGCGCGCCATGAACAGGCGCTCGTTGCGCGCGTCCCAGATCGCGAAAGCGAACTGGCCGCGCAGGTGATGAACGACGCCTTTGCCCCAATGCTCGTACGCGCGCAGCAGTACCTCGGTATCGGAATCGCGCGTGAAGGTGTATCCCGATTTCGACAGCTCGTCGCGCAGGGCGCGGAAATTGTAGATTTCTCCGTTGAAGACGAGCGCCAGCCCGCTGGCGGTGTCGCACATCGGCTGGTGCCCGCCCCGCGGGTCTATGATGGCGAGCCGCCGGTGGCCGAGAAACACATGGTGACCCGTGCCGGCACAGCGGAAGTGGGCCGTGCCCTCGCCGTCCGGCCCGCGGTGGGCTATCGCCTGGAGCATGCCCGCGAGCGTCTCGCCGTTGAGCGCGTGCTCCGGCCTTGCAATCCACCCCGCTATTCCACACATGAGGGTTCCCCTTCAAGGAAGGTCTGAACAACCCGGGATTCGTCATTCCCGCGCAGGCGGGAAACCAGGCGATTCGGTTCGTTACTGGTTCCCCGCCTTCGCGAGGATGACTTGTTCAGAGGTCCCCTGGCCATACTCAGCACCGGTCGAGCGCCTTGTCGTGGTTCGCGGCGTTCGTTCCGGCGTAAAGCCGGCGCAATTCCCCGCCGAGCCGCTCGATCGAATAGCTGCCGGCGACGCGCCGCCGGCAGGCTTCGCTCATGCGCGCCAGCAGGTCCCGATCGGAGGCAAGTTTCACGATGGCGCGCGCGATGGCCGCGGGATCGCGCGGCGGGACGAACAATCCGTGCACGCCTTCGACGACCACGTCCGGGATCGCGCCGACCGGCGTCACGATCACGGGAGCGCCCGCTGCCATCGCCTCGAGCAGCGCGTAAGGCAGGCCCTCGCTGTAGCTCGGCAGCGCGAGCACATCCGCCGCGGCGAGCAGCTCGACCTTCCGCTGGCCGAACACCGGCCCGGCGAACGACACATGCTCGACGAGCTTGAGCTCGCGCACCGTGTCCCGCAACCGTGCTTCCTCGGGACCGCTGCCCGCGATCTGCAGACGCACGAGCGCGCCTTCGGCCTGCGCGAGCTTCAGTCCTTGCAGCAGCTCGTAAAGGCCTTTCTCCCGCGACAGCCGGCCGACGTATGCCAGGCGCAGCCCGGCGACGGCGCCGGGCCTCGTGCACGCCAGCGCCGAATAGGGCGCGCAGTCGATGGCGTTCGGAAGCACCAACACCTGTTTCCCCGGAACGAAACTACGGTACGCTTTCAACTCGGACTGCGCGAGCACGACCAGCGCGTCCGGCAGCCGCAGGGTCCCTCGAAGGAAGGCGCGGAAGGCGCGGCTGTTGCGGCAGAACTGCTCCGGCAGCGCTCCCCCGTGCACCTGGTACACCACGCGCGCTCCGCACAGCTTCGCTACGATCAGGTGAGCGAGATCGCGCCAGTACGCGCGAGCGTTGAGTGAGGTATTGATATGGACGGTTGACGCGCCGCGCGCCAGTATCGCCGCGGCCAGGTAGAACGGGCTCACCAGCAGCCGCGCTAACCGGCGCCATGCGCTTTCGGTCCGTCCTTCGCTGCCGACCTGAAAGTGCACGAGCAGGAACTCTTCGGCGAGCCGCGAAGCGAGCAGCAGATTGAGATGCGTGCTGACGCCGCTCACCGCGGCCAGGTGCGGACCGAGCACGAGGGCGACGGGGCGCTGCGCGGGAATCGCGCCAC
>CAZQJF010000504.1:0-3311 GCA_964593735.1 uncultured Streptomycetaceae bacterium
CTCCTGATGCTGCATCACGCCGGCGTAGAGCCGGCGCGGCGGCGCAAGCACCATGCGGCCATCTTCGAAGCGCACGTTGCGTAGCTGGTCGCCCCCGATGCGGCTCGCGTCCGACGAGGCATCGACACGAGTCGAAAGCGTAGTGCCGTCGAACGTGTAATTCCCGGCGTAGGACATGAACTGCCGCGGCTCGCCGGCCGGCAGTTCGGCGCGGCCATCGCAGAGAACGGAGTACATGCGCCCGTCGGCTTCGAAGCACGCCACGCCGTTGGGAGCCGGTCCAAAGGGCGGCGCCAGCACCTTGCCGTCGTCGTCGACGGCCTTCGTGCTCTTGAGCCGCCAGGTTCCGATGATGCGCTTGTCGATCATGCCGCTAACGTCCGCATTCAGGCGCGCGCGGCTTCATGCGCGCCGCCGCGAATGCGCGGTTTGAAGCCGCTGGCTCAGAGGGCATAGGAGACCTTGTTCTCCGAGATCGCGACTTTGCCCGTTGACTGTAACTTTTGAACGAGGGCGGCGACTTCAGCCTCGGTTACACCTTTCGGGAACAGCGAGGCGACCGTGCTTGTGAGAGTCTTGAGTGTTCGTGGACGTGAGGCGCCGCGCTGCACTAGGTTAGCGACAACCCTGCTCAAGTTGTCGGCTATTGCCTTAGTACTGGCGGGAGCCTTGGGCTGAGTATTAGGCTGCGCCGGCGTCGCTCTCGCTGCGCCGCCATGGTTGGGGCACTTGAATTGTCCCTTCTGGTTGAGCACCACCTGGAACTTCTCTTTGAGCGACATGCTTCCGAGAAGCGCATTGACGGACTTGCAGCAAGCGACGCAGTTTTCATCTTTGTTGCTACCGCCGTTGGAACTGGCGAAAAGGTGCTCAACACTGGCCTCTGCCTTTGACAGCGGTTGCTTGCAAAAGAAGCAAAGACTACCCTGCGCGAACATGAGGCGGTCGAGAGGCGTCGTGGGCATGAGGCTTCTAACGTCTGTGAACTTCCGATTTGTCGTGTATTAGACACCCGAGCTTACGCTGATGTCATCCGTCTCTGTGAATCTCTCCGCGTCTCTGGGGTTAATTCTGACGTGGCTTTTCTGGGCGTCCTGGCGGCGATTCTTGAGGGATGAGAGATGAGGAATGAGGGGTGGTGTTTCGCCATGATCTTCATCTGTGTTTGTGTATCTGTGGCTTGAAATGTTCTTAGGTCTTATCCGCGTTTATCTGCGTGTATCTGCGGCCAATCTTGTTTGTTAGCCTTTCGCCGCGGCAACAGCCTGGCACGGCGTCGCCTTCAGCTCGCTGCCCGGAAATTCCTGCTGCAGGGCCGCGAGCTGCGCCACCATCGACGGGTCCGGCTCGCGCACCTGATACACGATCTGCTTGAGAAAGTTCTCGCGCCGCTCGGCGACCGCGGAGCGCACGCCGCGGTCCTTCAGCCTGGCGAGAAACCCCTGGGCCGCTTCATCCGTGCGAAAGATGCCGAGCGAGACGGCGTTGCGCCATTGCCCGCTGTCCTGCACGAGGAAAAAATCGAGAATGCCGAGCGCCTTCAGCTCCCCAATCTTGCGATCGGTCTCGGCCTTGGACTTGAGCGGCGGGATGTAGACCCAGAATCCGCTGGCATCCGTGACCGTGCGCTCGATCCGGTCCTGTGGGAGTCCGGCGCGCACGAGCGCGGAGTCGGCGCGCGCGACGTTCGGTCCCGCAAATATGCCCCACTCGAGGCATGCGGACGGAGCGCCGGCGGTCCCCTGCGCCGCCTTGCTCCCCGTGTCGGGACGCGGCTTGTCCGGCGTCGCGCTCTTGGCGGCAGCCTTGAGCAGCTTGATCTTCTCGGGGCTCACTTCGAGCTGCGGTATCTGGCTGGCCGCACCACCGTCGCGCATGACGTGCGCGTAGGCGAAGAAGCCCAGATTGACGAGCACCAGGAGGAGGAACAGGGCTCTCATTTGAAAAGGCGTGATCCGTGATCCGTGATCCGTGATCCGAATGTGTAATGGCGTGAGCCGTGAGCCGTGAGCCGTGAGTCGAATGTGAAACGGCGTGATCCGTGAGCCGTGAGCCGTGATCCGACAGGATCAACCATGGACAACCCGATTATCGTTCTACGGTTCATCAGTGTATGAATCTCCCTTTCTCAGGTTCTGATCGACTCACGGATCACGGATCACGATTCACGGATCACGATTCGCTCTCGAGGGCGATGCGAAGCAGTCCCTCCAGCACGAGATTATCCACAATCTCGACCGGCACGCTAAGCTGCGGCGCGATGACGTTGGCCGTGCCGCCGGACACGACGACGAGCGGCGCTGACTGGCCCGCTTCGCGCATGTAGCGGTGCATGCGCTCGATCGCGCCCGCCAGCGCGTTCAACGCACCGCTCATGATCGCATCGCCGGTGCTGGCGGGAAAAAACGCAAAATGCCCCCCGTGAAGCTTGAGCCCCGCGGTGTTGCGCGTCAGCGATACGCGCATCAGATCCCGCCCGGGGACTATCATTCCACCCAGGAAGACTCCCTCGCCGTTCAAGGCGTCGACCGTCATCGTGGTGCCCGCGTTCACCACCACGCACGGGCCGCGGAACAGATGCCACGCGCCTATCAGCGCCGCCCAGCGGTCCGGGCCCAATTGGGAGGGACGGTCGTACGAGCTCACCACCCCGCACTGGCGCGCGCGGCTCGCGGCGAACCGGACCGGCAGGCGCAGGCTGCGAACCGCCGCGGCGATCGAGCGCTGCACGCGCTTGCCCGCCACATTGCACGAGACTATGGCATCGGGACGGGGGAGCCTCGCCCAGGCGCGCCCGATCCGCGGCGCGCGCGCCGTCGCGACCCAGTCCTGCACGAGCCAGCTCTCGCCATCGTGCAGGCCCCACTTGATCCGGCTGTTGCCGGCGTCGACCGCGAGCACTTTCACGCGCCCGCCTCGTTGAGCAGCATATCAGCCACAGATAAACACAGATAAACACGGATGGAAAGCAAATACAGGGATGGTTGTTCTTTGCTGATCCTGCCTTTGATCCTATCTGTGTTCATCTGTGTGTATCTGTGGCTTCAATTGGTTTTCTTTCTTGACGTGCTCGCAGAAGCGGGGCGCAAGCTGACCTCACCGCTGTGAAAGCGCTTCAAGCCGCTGCGCGTGTCGAGCTCGAGCGCGCCGTCCTCCGCCACGCCGCGCACCCTTCCGCGCGCGCTGCGGCCGTCGGGCAGCAGGAGAGTCACCCTCTTGCCCTGATGGACGTGATATTCCTGCCATTCTGAACGAAACGGCGCGAAACCATCGGCCGCGAACACCGTGAGGGCGCGATCGAGTTCGATCAG
>CAZQJF010000505.1:0-3307 GCA_964593735.1 uncultured Streptomycetaceae bacterium
GGCGCTGCCGATCGGACCCGCCCTGGCCGCAGCGCCCCTGCGTACGCGACCCATCCCGCGCACCGGCGAGCGGCTGGCGGTCGTGGGACTGGGCACCGCCATCATTTTCGATTTCGACAGCGCCGCCGACACCGCGAAGCGGGCGGAGCGGCTCGCCGTCATCCGGACGCTGATCGAAGGCGGCGGCCGGTTGATCGACACCGCCCCGTCGTACGGCAGGGCGGAAGATACGCTGGGCGACCTGCTGGCGGAGCCGGGATTGCGCGAAAAAATATTCCTGGCGACCAAGGTCCGCGCGGCGTCCCGCGATCGCGCCATCGCGGAAATGCAGCAATCGCAGCGCCGGCTGCGGTCGGACAAATTCGAGCTGATGCAGATACACAATGTCGGCTTCGCGGACCGGAGCGTGATCGCGGCGCAACTGGCGCTGCTGCGCGAATGGAAAGACCGCGGCGTCTCCCGCTACATCGGCGTGACGCATTCCCAGAATCAGGAGCGCGCCAACGACCGCCTGATCGAGCTGATGCGCCAGGAAAAGCTCGACTTCATGCAGGTCAACTATTCGATGGCCGAGCGCAGCGTCGAGGAGCGGCTCCTCGCGGTCGCCGCCGAAACCGGCACCGCCGTGCTCGTGAACCTGCCCTTCGCCCGCGGCAGGCTGTTCGGCGCCGTGCGCGGCAAGCCGGTGCCCGCGTGGGCCGCTGAGTTCGATGCGCCGACCTGGGGCCAGTTTTTTCTCAAGTACATCCTCGCGGACGAGGCGGTGAACTGCGTCGTGCCCGGCACGGACAAGCCCGAGTACATGCGCGACAATCTCGATGCCGGGCGGACCAGGCTGCCGGGCGCGGCGATGCGCAGGAAGATGGTTGAATTCATCGGTTCGCTGGGGTAGATCGGAGCCGCAGGCGCCCTCCCTCAAATGCAAATCTGACAGTTACCATGCGCTACGCGGTTGTCACGGCATACTTCAGGGAAGCACCCGCCGTCATCGAGCGCTGCATCGATTCGGTCCGGTCGCAGACCATCACGGTGGAGCACATCCTCGTCGCCGACGGGCACCCGCAGGGCTGGATAACGGGGCGAGCGGTGCGGCACATCCCCCTCGACCGCAACCACGGCGATTTCGGAGATACGCCGCGCCTGGTCGGGCTCGCGCTCGCGATCCGCGAGCAGTTCGACGTCATCCAGTTTCTTGATGCGGACAACCTGCTCTACCCGCGGCACGCGGAGACGGCGGTCGCGCTGCTGCGCGAAACCGGCGCCCACCTGGCCGTGATGAAGCGCCGTTTCCTGAGACAGGACGGGAGCGCGCTGGGATACGTGAGCCAGCGCGACGAGACTCTCGTGCACGTGGACACCAACTGCTACGTGTTTGCGAGACCGTCGTTTCCGACCGCTCTCAAGTGGCTGCTCATCCCGAGGGAGCTTGCTTTCATGAGCGATCGCGTGTTCCGCTCCGTCTTCAGCAAGGTGGGCCACCCGGTGGTCGTAGCGCCCGAGGCCACTGTCGGCTACACCAGCATGTTCCCCAATACCTACGAGGCGGTGGGCGAAGAACCGCCGCCGGGGCGGCGCGACCACCAGCCACAATTCACCGCTGCGGTCGCCTGGTGGTCGGGCCTCGATGAGCGGGAACGCGATGAAATCGAAGCCACGCTCGGCGTCAAGATCTCCATCGGCTGACTTTCAGAATCCGGCAGAGAACTCTCCGGCCGTGGAAGCGCCATTCGAGGTACCGGGGGGTGCGGGGGGAACGGGAAGGCTCCGAAGACTTAGGGAAGGGGCCCGTTCCCCCCGCTCACGTTAGGGAAGCTCTGAAAAAAGGGGCCACACGCCCCTTTGAATCCCCAACCTCAGCTGAAAAACCTCCTCGGCACGTGGCGCCGAGGAGGTTTTTCAGAGGTTACTTAGGCGGTGCCTGGCTTCCATGCGCTCGGCCACCCCGGGCTCGAGTGAGCGGGAGCCTCACCCGGGCTTGAACGCAGGCAGTCCTTCTCCCAGATTCTCGACGCCGGTGAGGCGCCGCCAGCCGTCGCGGTCCCAGCCCACCACGCGCTCGACCTCGCGCCCGGCCTCGTAGCGGATCAACGTGGGCGTGGTCTCTATCTGGTTCAACCAGGAATGGTCGAGCTCGCGGTCGTCTATGACATTCGCGGCGCCCTTGGGAAATTCCGGATCGTCCTGCGAGACGATGCGAAATGCGCCGTTCTTCTGCGCCAGATCGCGCATGAGCGGCTCGATCAGCGTGCAGGTCGGGCACGCGCGCTTGGCAAAGACGACGAGACCGTCGGAAACGAGCATGGAGATGGGCCGGAACCGAATGGGAACGACGCTGTATAGTCTACCGCAACCTGCGGACTTCAACGCGTTATCATCCGGTTTCGTAATGATCAATCGGCGGCAACTTTTGCATGTCGCGGCGGGTTGCGCCGCTCTCGCCATCATGAGCAAAGACACCCTCGCCCGGACGCCCGCGATGCTCGAGCGCACCATACCGCGGAGCAAGGAACCGTTGCCGGCCGTCGGCATCGGCACCTGGCAGACGTTCGACGTCGCTCCCAAAGCGCCGGAGCGGGCAGAGCTCGCGGCCGTGCTGCGCAGATTTGCCGAGCTCGGCGGCCGCGTCCTCGATTCCTCGCCGATGTACGGCCGGGCCGAGGGCGCCGTCGGCGACCTGACCGCCGAGCTCGGGCTGCGCGACAGGCTGTTCTTCGCCACGAAGGTATGGACCAGCGGGCGCGATGCCGGCATCCGGCAGATGGAGAACTCGTTGCGGCTGATGCGCACCGACCGCATGGACCTCATGCAGGTGCACAACCTGCTCGACGTGGAAACGCACGCGAAGACGCTGAAGGAGTGGAAGAGCGCCGGTCGGATACGTTATGCCGGCATCACCCACTACCATGCCGGCGCCCACGCCGAACTCGAGCGGCTGTTGAAGACCCGGGAGTGGGATTTCGCTCAGTTCAACTACTCGCTCGCCGAGCCCGAGGCCGAAGCACGCCTGCTGCCGGCCTGCGCCGAGCTCGGGGTCGCGGTGATCGTCAACCGGCCTTTTGCGGAGGGCGCATTGTTCAACCGGGTGAAGGGCAAGGCCCTGCCGCCATGGGCCGCCGAGATCGGCTGCGCGAGCTGGGCCCAGTACTTCCTCAAGTGGATCCTGTCCCATCCGGCCGTGACCTGTGCGATTCCCGGTACGCGACGGGTGACGCATCTCGAAGACAATCTGCAGGCGGCAGCCGGGCGGCTGCCCGACGCGGCAATGCGCCGGCGCATGGCGGAATATCTAGGAATAACCAGGACCTAG
>CAZQJF010000506.1:0-3305 GCA_964593735.1 uncultured Streptomycetaceae bacterium
GGTGCAGCGCGCGCTGCACGCGGCCGCCCGGCAGTTCCAGCGCGAATGCGGCGGCCGTGCGATACCGGAACGCAACATACACCTCACGCTGGCGTTTCTCGGCGATGTCGAGCGCGCGCGGATGGCCGAGCTGAAGGCCTGCGCGACGGGAGTGAGCGGGGCGCATTGCAATCTCACGATCGACCGCGTCGAATACTGGCGCCACAATCGCATCCTGTGGGCCGGGGTGGACCGCTGCCCTGATCCACTGCCGGCGCTCGTGGCCGGCCTGTCGGCCGGATTGCGGACCCTGGGATACGAGCTCGACGCTCGCCCGTATGTCCCGCACGTCACGCTGCTGCGCGACGCGCGCCGGGCGCCTGCCGGCACCCTGATTCCGCCGATTGCATGGCCGGTGCGTGAGTTCGCCCTCATCGAGTCCGTACCGCGGGCGCAGGGCCGGGTCTACGAAGTCCTGCGGCGGTGGCCCCTGTCGCCCGTATAATCGCTCATTCGAGCGGACGCCGCGCAGACGGCGCCGCCACAATTTACGGCGGGAACCGGCGAGCGCGCCGGGATGCCAGGATCAACTCCGGGGGAGTTGATGCGGAGAGCACATGGACAGGACGGGTCACATCGATGTGTTCCGGCGCGGCAGCACCGCTGCGCCGCCCGCGGACGACTTTCTGTTGCTGCCGGAATGGGGCGCAAGCGATTGGGACAAGTTCCTGAACTGCACCCGCCTTCAGCCGATACGCGCGAGGGAAGTCGTCATTCAACGCGGGGCGAACGACCGCACCCTGTCCTTCGTCGCTTCCGGATCGTTCGACGTCGGCATTACGCAGGTTGACGGCGTGAGCATCTCGCCTCTCGCGCAGATCGGCGCCGGCAGCGTGATCGGCGAACAGTCGTTCTTCGACGGGATGCCGCGCTCGGCCAACGTGTGGGCGGTGTCGGACGGCGAGATTCTGTCGCTCGATTTCGAGGATTTCAACCGCTTCTCGCGCGACGAGCCGGCGCTGGCGCGCGACCTGCTGTTCGCGCTGGCGCGGGTGCTGTCGGTGCGGCTGCGGAATACGACGTTTCGCGTGCGCAGGTAGAAAAAAATTTACCGCCAAGACGCGGAGAGAAACAAAGAGAGGCGGTCAAGTTGCCGGCAGCCGGACCGGTGGTTTGAAACCGAGCTTTGCCGCCCGGCGGGCGTAATTCCGATCGTCGAACGTGAGCATCTCGGTGCACGCGTGGCTTGCCGCGTGGTGGAGAGCGTCGGCGAAGTCGATACCGTTTCGACAGTGGCTCAACGCAAGTTCAACCTGGTCGTAATCCTCTACCGTGATTCCCGGCAAGGCGATCAGGTGCGCAAGGCAGCCTATGACTTTCCTGGCCGGCTGTTCGGCCACCGCGCGCAGCACCCATTCGAGTTCCAGCATGACGGTCTTCGGTACGAACACGTCCCCGGCGGACAGGATCGTGTCGGCAACGCGGGCCTGCGCCAAATCGTCGCGCAGGTAGTAGCGGGCGAGCACGTTCGTGTCAACGGCGCGCACGCTTGGCTGCCGTTTTCATTGCAACGCCGCCTTGTATCTGCGCAATGGGGATCCGCGGGCCGTTGTAGTTCAGGATCGCCGGCCCGTCTTCGATGCGCGAGGGCAGCTGCTTTTTCACCAATTTGAGCCGGGCGCCACCCCCGTCAACGGCGAACTCGACCTTGCTGCCCGGCGTGATACCGAGCGCCCGCCGAACCCGCTTCGGAATGGTGACCTGGCCCTTGCTCGTCACGGATACCGTAGCCATGGTATTCTCCAAAAAAAGTATTACCGAGTAAGAATTTTACCACGCGCGGCTAGAAGCAAGACATGCATTGAACCACCGAGACGCCAAGCCCGCCAGGAAAACCAGATCGGAATTAGCCGCCAAGGCGCCAAGAGATCGGAATAACAATTGAACAGCGACGCGAAACCGAGTGACTGGAATCTCGAGGAGCAATTAAGCCGGGTTCCAGCGGTCCTGCCCTTAGTTCTGGGTCTTGACCGGCAGCTCGACCCGCGCTTGCAGGCCGCCGCCCTCCCGCGGCAAGAGCTTTATTTCTCCCCCGTGCATCCGCGCGATGCGGTCCACGATGGCCAGCCCCAACCCGGTGCCGGCCCCGGAGCGCGCGCTGTCGAGCCGCGTGAACGGCTGCAGCATGCGCTCGACCTGGTCGGCCGGAATGCCCGGCCCGCGGTCGCCTACCTCCACGAACGCGCGGCCGTTCTCCACGCCGGTCGCGACATCGATCTGCGGCCCCCCGTAACGCAGCGCATTCTCGACCAGATTCGCCACCATGCGTTGTGCCGCGATCGGCCGCAGGGGCAGCGGCGGCAACGGTTGGAGCGTGGTTTTCAATGCCCTGCCGGCACGCTCCTGCCGCTCGCAGACGCTGCGGACGATTGCGTTCAAGTCGCCGTGGGCTACCACCGCTTCGCCCTCGTTGACGCGCGCGAAGTCGAGAAACTGGTTGATCGCCGCGTCGATGTCCTCGATATCCTGCTCCATCCCCTCCTTCAGGGCAGGATCGCTTTTCTCCTGCAGCATCTCGAGGCCGAGTCGTATGCGCGAAAGGGGCGTGCGCAAGTCGTGCGAGACGCCCGCGAGCAGCAGCGTCCGCTCGTCGTCCATCCGCTTGAGATCGGCTGCCATCTGGTTGAATGCGCGGGCCAGCGTGCTGATCTCGGACGGCCCGGTTTCGGGGATGGGCGGTGGCACCTTGCCCCGCCCCATGGCTTCGGCGGCGCGCGTGAGCTGGCTCAGCGGGCGGTTGACCCGGAATACGATCAGCAACGCGCCCAGCAGCGCGAGCAGGAGCACGAACGCTCCCCAACCGATCCATTGCATGGGCTGTTGCCCCTCGATGCGCGCGCGGGGAATGCGCACCCAGAACTCGTCGTCGTCTATCCTGAAGCTCACCCAGACGCCAGGCTCGCCCTCCCGGGCCACCGCAAACCTGGTATCCGCGTCCAGACTGCGGTGCAGCTCCTGCTCGATCAGCTTGAGAAACGGATTGTCCGGGAGCGGCGCGATCTTCTCGTTGGGCCCGGCGAGATAGACCTGGACCTGCTCTTCCTGGGACAGGTCGCGCAACAGTTCGAGCCGCTTGGAGGGGTCCACGGTGATGAGCGCCGCGCGGGTGAGGTTCACGATGCTCACGATCTGCCGCGCCATCTGCCGGGCGCGCGGTTCCCGCTCCGAGACCTGGAAGATCTGCAGCCACGCGATATGCGCGAGGGAGAGCAGGAATGCGATCAGCAGCACGCTGCGCCAGAGCAGCGTGCGCGGCCACAGCCTCA
>CAZQJF010000507.1:0-3300 GCA_964593735.1 uncultured Streptomycetaceae bacterium
GCCGGCCCGTCCTGTGGCTGAAGCCCGCGAAGAGTTGTCCGACCTTGAAATCGCCGTCGTCTTCCAGCGCCCTGCACCCAAACATGAGACCACCCAGGTAGACCGGCACGAGCAGCGCGTTGATGGCCCAGCCGACTATCGGCAACAGATTCAACAGGATCATGAGCACGCCCAGG
Source organism: uncultured Streptomycetaceae bacterium (assembly GCA_964593735.1). Taxonomy (GTDB): domain Bacteria; phylum Pseudomonadota; class Gammaproteobacteria; order Burkholderiales; family SG8-41; genus SG8-41. Next base: position 177 of record CAZQJF010000507.1, read on the forward strand.
ATGATCGTAATGACGATCCACGCGCCAGGGCGTTTTTTGAATAGGTCGAAGGCGGCCGCTATCCACGTCCAGCCGTGCCCGGCTTCCACGGCCCGCCCGCCCTCCACGAAAATACCCGCCGGCGCCGCAGCGGCGACGTCGGCAACGTGTGAACGCGGAGGCTGGTACGGATTGATCTGGCTCATGGCGGGTCTCCTGTCCTCGGGCGTTTCGGTCCTAATCTGGAGCCCGTATCAAAATGAAGGATACGGGCCCGGATACGGGCCCTAATGTAGGGGAGCCGAGGGGAGAGCGCCAGCGAGGGGGCCATCCCCTCATTTTTTACTGCCTCTCAAAAATACGTCGCCTTCACCCCCGGTGGCGGCGAGTAACGGAACGTGCCCTTCCTGAGGATCGCCTCCTTGCCGCCGTGGTCCGAGATCCTGGCGGCCTGGTCGGCCTTCGCGAGCCGGTCCACGGCCTCCGGATCCACGATCTTCCGCAACGCCGCTTCGCAGTCCGCGAGCACCCCTCTTGAAGCCGGATCGCGCCCCAGGTCATTGCTCTCGCGCGGGTCGGCTTCGAGATCGAACAGCATGGGCGGCATCCCGACGTAGTAGATGTACTTGTAACGCCCGCGCCGGATCATGTACGCCGCGCACGGCGACCCGGCCGCGTGGTACTCGGAGAGTATCGTGCGCGCAGGAAGGCGGCCCTGCGCCATGTCGAGCCACGACGAGCCGGGCAGTGCCGCGTCGCGCGGATCGCGCTCGAGTCCCGCTCCCTGAACGATCGTCGGAAAGGCGTCCGCCAGCGTGACGGGCGCCGCGCACGTGCTCCCGGCCGGAATATCGGGTCCGGCCATGATGAGGGGAATGCCGGCCGACTCCTCGTACATCGTGGATTTTCCCCACATGCCGCGCGTCCCGAGATTGTCGCCGTGATCGGAGGAATAGATGACGCGCGTATTCGCGGCCAGTCCCGTGTCCTCCAGCGCGCGCAGGATCCTGCCGATGTTGTCGTCGAGAAAGCTCACGAGCCCGAAATAGGCGGCGAGCGCGCGCCGCACCATGCCCGGATCGAACGGCTCGTCGAAACACATGCATTTGCGCATGGCGTCGGTGTAGGGATGGCGCGGGCGCTCGGCGGGTCCGTACATGTCCGGCCACGGCACCTTGTCTTCGGGATAAAGCCGGTAGAACTCGGGCGGCGCGATCAATGGAAAATGCGGCGACACGAATCCGGCGTACAGCACCCACGGTTTTTCGCTGCGCTCGCGCGCCATGCGCGCGAGCCACTTGCAGGTCTCATCCGCGATGCTGCGATCGTAGCGCGTGTATTCGGACTCCCCCGGTCCCGCCTCGGGTCCCAGCTTGAGCGAGCCCGCGCGCCGCGGAAGCTCGTCGCGGATAAGGCCAAGCAGGTCACCGACGCCGTTCACGATGTGCAGGGGCAGGATTTCCTCCTCGAAGCCGTTCCGCCGCGGGTCCGATGACGCGTAGTGCAGTTTTCCGATAGACGACACGCGGTGCCCCTGCGCCATCAGGCGATGTCCCCAGCTCGGCGGGTGGCCGTCATAGGCGATCGCGTTGTCCCAGCAGCGGGTCTTGTGGACGTACTGCCCGGTCGCGAGCGATGCCCGCGCCGGGACGCAGATGGGGCAGTTGGTATAGGCGGCGGTAAAGCGCGTGCCGCTGCCGGCCAGCCGGTCGAGGTTGGGGGTCTTGATCTGCGGATGCCCGTTGCAGCCGAGCACGCGCGGATTGTGCTCGTCGGACAGGATGAACAGCAGGTTCGCGGGTTTCATCCTGCGATGAATAACGCAGATGGTGCGATACGTCAATGCGCGGCCTGGTCTGCCAGGGAACCGCTGAACAAGTCATCCTCGCGACGGCGGGTATCCCCTTCGCCCCTTGCGGGGGAAGGCAGAGTGGGGGGGACAATAAATTTCTGGTTTCCCGCCTGCGCGGGAATGACGACTCCCCGGTTGTTCAGGACTTTCCCGGCTCCTGAGATAGCGGGCTTTCAGCGCATCGACCGCCCGGTGAGTGTTGCAAAGCACGCTAGAATGCCGACCGCGGAGAGAATTGAAAAGTGATATTTACCGCCAGGACGCCGAGGAAGAAAAGAGAGCTCCCATTGCTCCTGGTGAAAGCCGTTAATGAATTTACGAAACCGGATGACAATCCGGTCTCGCTCGACGCTCCCCTCTCCTCCGGGAGAGGGGTTGGGGGTGAGGGATCGAGCGATGTCACAAAGTTACGTAAAGCTCGTTAATGACGTTTGAATCACTGTCCCTGGGACTGGTGGTGTGGCTGATGCTCGTAATCCTCATCGCCGGGCTGATCCAGGGCGCGCTCGGTTTCGGCTTCCCGTTCATCGCCACGCCGCTCATTGCCATGGTGACCGACATGCGCACCGCGATCGTCGCGGTGCTGCTGCCGACCCTCGCGACGATCGTGGTCGCGCTGGTGGCGAGCGGTCCGCTGCGCGCCACCCTGGCACGGTTCTGGATGATGCCGTTGTACATGGTCGCCGGGGCAGCGGCCGGCACCTTGCTGTTCGTATCGGCTCCGGATTTCCCCTACGCGCTGCTGCTCGCGCTGATCACGCTTGCCTACCTGAATTTCGACCGGATGGGGCTGGGTGAATCGCCGCTGGTGCGGCGGCACGAGCGCCGCTTCGGCGTGATTGCCGGCCTCACCGCCGGCGTCTTCGAGGGCACGGCGAACGTGGCGGGTCCGGCGCTCATCATCTTCAATCTTGCCCTGGGTTTGACACCAGCCGTGATGGTGCAGGCCATGAACGTCTGCTTCCTGGTGGGCAAGACCACCCAGTTCACGGTGCTGGCCACTTATGGCGGCGTGACCGCCGCTCAATGGCTTGCGACGCTGCCCCTGGTCGTCATCGGCGTGGCGGGATCCGTCGCCGGCGTCCGGCTGCGCAACCGGATAGCCGCGCACACCTACCGCATCTGGGTCAAGCGCGCCCTGCTGGTAATCGCGCTGACGCTGCTCGCACAGTACGCGTATACGCTGTTGGCGTAGCGGCGATGGACCAGGAATGTGTCAGCCTTGGTTCCGACACATTCCTTAGGAGTTCGTTGAAATTCGCCGTTCGCGCTGAGCGTAGCACCGCAGGCGCG
>CAZQJF010000508.1:0-3289 GCA_964593735.1 uncultured Streptomycetaceae bacterium
AGCGTAATGCTGCGTCCCCCGTCCACCGCGATCACCTGCCCGGTGATGTAAGGGGCGTCCGCGACGAGGAATTGTACGGCGGCGGCGATGTCCTCGGGCTCGCCGATGCGCTTCAACGCCGTCTGGTTGATGATGCGCTGGCGCGCCACCTCGTCGCGCCACGCTTCGTCGTCGGGCCACAGTATGGTGCCCGGCGCCACGCCGTTCACCCGGATCTCGGGTGCGAGATCGCGCGCGAGCGCCCGCGTGAGCGCCAGCAATCCGCCTTTCGCGGCGGTGTAGACCGCATGGTTCTTCATCGGCAGCTCCGCGTGGATGTCGATGATGTTGACGATGCAGCCGTGATTCTTCCTGAGTTCGGCCGCCGCCGCCTGCGCCAGGAACAGGGGCGCCTTGAGATTGGTGCCGATGAGATCGTCCCACTCTTTCTCGGTGATCTCGCCCACCGTGGTGGGGTAGAAGGTGGAAGCGTTGTTGATCACCGCGTCGAGCCGCCCGAATTCCTTGACGGCCGCCTTGACCAGCTCCGGCGCCGCGGTCACTTTCAGCAGGTCCGCCTGCGCCAGCGCCAGTGAATTCAGCCGTCTTGCGTTCAACTCGGCCTGCAGCGCGCGGGCTTCCTCCTGCGCAGTGCGGTAATGCACGAACAGTTCCGCGCCCGCGCCGTGCAGCCGGCGGCAGATCGCCGCGCCGACGCGCCTGGCGCCGCCGGTGACGAGCACTACCTTCCCTTTCAACGCATCGGCCATAGTGAAAGCGGTCAGGAATCAGCAGGATCTAGCCACAGATACACACAGATAAACACGGATGCAAAACCCAAGGCACGCGGGAATCGCACGATCTTACACTTCAGGAGGCGCCGCGATGCTTTGCGTCTCTGTGCACCTGCGACCGTGACCAGGCCCTCTGCTGACTGGTCTTATCTGTGTTTATCTGTGTTCATCTGTGGCTCAAACCGTTCTTGGCCCAGCGCCCCGTGGCGCCGCAGATCGCGCGTGTAGAATTGTAGCCCTTTCCCGCTGACCGTCCCGCTTGGTCATTTCCCCGTCATCTGCCGATTTGCCGGCGCCGCCGCCCGAAGCTTCGGCCGTCAGCGCGGCGCTCGCTCGCCTCATCGTGGACGAGATCGCGGCGAGCGGCGGCTCGATCGGCTTTGCACGCTACATGGAGCTGGCACTGTACGCTCCCGGTCTGGGCTACTACATGGCAGGCGCGCGCAAGCTCGGGCGCGACGGCGATTTCGTCACCGCGCCGGAGATATCGCCGCTGTTCGGACGCGCCCTGGCGCGGCAGATCGCGCCGCTCGTGGCCGGAGGGCTGTCCGAGATACTGGAGATCGGCGCGGGCAGCGGCGCGCTGGCCGCCGACCTGCTGCTCGAACTGGAGCGCCTGGGAAATCCTCCCCGCCGCTATCTCATACTGGAGTTGAGCGCCGATCTGCGCAGCCGCAGCCGGGACACGCTCGCCGCGCGTGCGCCGCGGTTTCTCGAGCGTGTGGCGTGGCTCAACGTTCTGCCGCCCGCGTTCACGGGCGTCGTCATCGGGAACGAGGTGCTCGACGCGATGCCCGTGCATCGCGTCATACGCTCCCGGGGCGACACGTTGGAGGAGTTCGTGCAGTACGACGAACAGGCTGACAGATTTGTGGGGCTTGCCGGGCCCGCAACCCACGAGGCGCTGCGAGCGGCCGGAGAACTGCAGTTGCCCGATGATGACTACAGAACGGAGATCCACCTGCGGGCCCGGACGTTCATCCGCAGCCTGGGGGCGATACTCGATCGCGGTGTGGCCCTGTTCTTCGACTACGGTTATCCGCGCCACGAGTACTATCACCCGCAACGCGCGCAGGGCACGCTGATGTGCCATTACCGGCACCGCGCCCACGACGACCCGTTTTTCCTGCCGGGCCTGCAGGACATCACCAGCCACATCGACTTTTCTGCGATCGCGCGCGCCGGCGCCGATGGGGGCCTCGAGCTGCTGGGCTACGCCAGCCAGGCGCAGTTCCTGATCAATTGCGGGCTCACCGACATACTCGCGGAAACGCCTGCCGAAGATGTTGCGGCTTATGCACCCCAGGCGGCGCAGGTGCACAAGTTGCTCTCACCCGCGGAGATGGGCGAGCTCTTCAAAGTCATCGCGCTGGGCAAGGGTATGACCGGGCCGCTGCGCGGGTTCGAGCGCGGCGACAAGTCGCACACCTTGTAAAGTGGACGCCGACCCCGCGCTTACGTTTACGTGGATGCGTCCCCGTTCGCTAGAAACCCAAAAAGATGATGCCGACACCGAGGAACAGGATCACGGCGCCGAGGATGCCACTTTCGTAGCGCTCCAGGAAATCGAGGCGCAGGCGCTCCATTCCCGACATCGTCAACCAGGTGAAAATGACCATTCCGGCAATCGTCGCGAAGGCAAGCACCGCGCTGAGCACGACGAAGCCCATCCAGCCATAGGTGATGCCCGACAGGTAGACCGGCAGGAAACCCTCGCAGGGCGAGAACGTCAAAAGCGTGAACAGGCCAAGGACGACGGCCCGGTCCGATTTGACCGTCCCGGTCGAGCGCTGATCGATTCCCGCGGTCGCCGCTGGCTCAACGAAGGCGGCATGTTGATGTTCCTCGAACCGAACCATCGTGGTGATGGGCGTGACCGCCGTGAGAAACGCCGAGGTTCGCGGTGAATTCGTGCGGCTCGGGGATTTCCTCGAGAGATTCCAGATACCCGTCGCGGGCGGCGAAGGAGAAGGTCTGCCGAGTACCATCGGGTCGCAACGTCTCGAGCGACAGCGCCGTCGCGCCCGGCAGGGTCGCCGGTGCGCCCTCGGTACGCACCCGGAACCTGGGCGGGACGCCGTCTTCGAAGACCTCCAGCACCAGCACGCCGTGGCCGGTGTCGATCCGCTTCGTCTCCGCAGCGTGATCGTGGCCGCCATGGTCATGGCCATGCGCGCCCTGAGGGTCTGCGTCATGGTTGTGGCCGCCGCCGACATGGTGATGGCCGTGCCCGCCGCCGCGAGCCTGCCGGACAAGATAGTAGAGCCCGAAAAGGATCAGTGCGCCGCCGGCGATCCAGGGGAAGACGCGCCGGTCCACTTGCTCGTCTCGATTCCGAGCCAGACCACCAGAACGCCAAGGAGCGTGGTGAAAAGCACATGGCCCGAGCCGCAGAGCGCGACCACCATGAGCGTCTTCGCCTTGCCCCAGCGCTGCCCGCGACCGGCCAGCACGAAAGGCAGCCAATGGGTCGGAATGGCGGCATGGGCGAAGGCGACGACGAACCCGGTCGCCAC
>CAZQJF010000509.1:0-3289 GCA_964593735.1 uncultured Streptomycetaceae bacterium
GCGACCTGGGGCTCGAAGCCGCCACCGGCGGGCGCATGCGCGCCTACCAGAACAATTCCATCGCCGGCATGACGGAACCGACCGGCTGGCACTACCACACCTGCGAGATGCAGTTCGTCTACGTCCTCAAGGGAAAACTGATCATCGAATTCGAGGACGGCACGGTCGGGACCTTCACGGCAGGAGACTCCTTCTTCATCCCCGGCGGCGTGCGCCACAACGAGATCTACGTGTCCGAGGACAAGGAAGCGCTGGAAGTGTCGGTGCCGGGCAGGATCGGGACGGTGAACGTGGAGCGCCCGGCGGGGTTGCCGGAGAAGTTGAGGGAAGTGAGCAGCGATAGGCCGTAGTGAAGCCGCTATCGCTGGTGAAGAAGTGAATGCCTTACGTCACTTCTCCACTGCTTCACCGCTTCACTGAAGGTCATTTCACAAATGCCCGTTCGCCCTGAGCCCTTCGACTCTTCTCCGTTCGTGCTGAGCGTAGGCCTTGTCGGAGTCGAAGCATGAACGGAGATACGCTCAGGAGAAACTGCGCGCGTTCATCCTTCGACTCCGTCGTGGCGCGTAGCCTGTCCTGAGCGTAGAGTGTTCGCCCTTCGACTCCGCTGCGCTACGCTCAGGACGAACGGAGTCGAAGGCCTGGCGGACACCGGAGTCGAAGGGCGAACAACAGCCATTTATGAAATGATTTCTAGACAATGCCGCTGGCACGCAGCCCGGCGATCTCTTCCTTCGAGTATCCGTTTTCCGCCAGCACCTCGTCGGTGTGCTGCCCCAGGCGCGGCGGCATGGAATGGATTTCTGCCGGGCTCGCTGACAGGCGATAGGGCGAGGTAGGCACGGCGAAGGGCGGCAAGCCGCTCGCTCCGGTGTCGTCGAACTTGTGGAAAAACCTGCGGTATTCCAGCTGCGGATGGTGGACTGCGCGGGCGAGCGGGAGGACTTCCATCGCCGCCACGCCGGCCTTGTTGAGAATGACCTCCCACTCCGCTGCCGTTCTGCTGGAGAGCCTGCGCTCGATTTCTTCGTTGAGAGCCTTCAGGTTCTTCGCCACCGCGGCATCCGTGGCAAAGCGGGGATCCTGGGGAATATCGGGGGCGGCTATGGCCTTCCAGAGCTTCTCGCGGCGGGCGGGCGCCCCGGCCGCGATGGACAGGTGACCTTCCTTGCAGCGGTAGGTGTCGCTCACGTAGCCGCCCTTGCCCGAGGCGTTGCCGACCAGTGGTGGGGTTTCGCCGGCGGTGATGGCGCGCAGGACTTCGCCGCCCATCAGGGTGATGGCCGTCTCCAGCATGGCCACATCGATCGCCTGGCCAACGCCCGTCCTGGTGCGCTGGAACAGCGCAGTAGTGATCGCGAGGGCGGCGGCATAGCCCGTCGCGTAATCCACGATGGTGGAGCCGGACTTCAGCGGCCCGGTTTCCGGCGTGCCGGTGATGCTCATCATGCCGCTGACCGCCTGTATCACCCCGTCGATGGCCGGGTCGCTTTTCTTCGGCCCGGTCTGGCCGTAGCCCGTGACGGAACAGAAAATAATGCGCGGATTGATCTTCTTCAGGTCCTCGTAGCCCAGGCCGTAGCGCGCCATGGTTCCACCCTTGAGGTTTTCGATGATCACGTCGGCATTCCCGGCCATCCTGCGGAACACCTCCTGGCCGGCCGGCGTATTGATGGCGAGCGTGATCGAGCGCTTGTTGGCGTTGTAGGCGAGGAAGTTGTGCGCCATCTGGGCCTGGTGGAAGGGCGTCGCCAGGTTGCCGGAAGTTCGCGATGAATCGCCGACGCCCTCGGGATGCTCGACGTGAATGACGTCGGCGCCGTGCATGGCCAGCTGATACGCGGCAAAGGGCGCGGCGACCACGCGCGCAACGGCCAGCACCTTGATGCCGGTAAATGCCTGCCCCGGATTCATATTGACCGGACTTGCACTACGCGGCGATAACCTTGCCGCGAGTCGAGCGCGTCACGTCGTCCTGCAGATCGCGCACGGTCTCCCCGACCAGCTGCGCAAGCTCATCCACCTCGCCCGCGCTGATGCAGAGCGGTGGGGCGAGCCGGAACACGCTGTCTTTCGCCATCGCGATGTAGCCCTTGTCGAGGGCGCGGGTGTTGAGGCTCGCGACCCGACCCCGCTCGAGCGGCCGGTCGCGGCGCCCGGGTTCGGCGAAGTCGATGGCCAGCATCAGCCCGCGTGAACGCACCTCGCCGACGATCGGGTAGTCGCGCACGCGCGAGTCGATCGCGGCGTGCAGCCTGGCGCCCATCGCTTCGGCGTTCTGCACCAGGTTTTCCCGTTCGAGGATCGCGATGTTGGCGAGCGCCGCGGCGCACGCCACCGGATGACCGCAGTAGGTGTTGGGATGGACGTTTTCCTCGCGACTGTCATCGGGAAACGCCGCCGCGAGTTTCTCCCGCGCAATCGACGCGGAGAGGGGGATATAGCCCGAGGTGATGCCTTTGGCGACCGACATGAGATCGGGCACGACGCTCTCGTGATCCACGCCGAACCATTTGCCGGTGCGGCCGAAGCCGGTGATGACTTCGTCCGCGATCATCAGCACGTCGAGCTCGTCGCAGACATCGCGCACGCGTTCCAGCCAGCCAAGCGGCGGGATGATGCAGCCGCCGGAGCTCAGGCAGGGCTCCAGGATTACGGCGGCGACCGTTTCCGGGTCTTCCTCGTGTATCGTCTCCGCCAGGCGGTCGGCGCAGCGCCGCACGAGATCCTCGTCGGTTCCCGCGCCCCGGTCCCACATCGGGTACGGCGCCGCCACCTTGCGGAAGCCCTGCCAGGCGAGCGGCTCGTAGGGGCGCACCATGTCGGGTTGGCCGCAGATTGCGAGCGTCCCCAGGGTCGCGCCGTGGTAGCCGTAGGTAAGGGAGACGACCTTGTACTTGCGCGGCCGCCCCACCTTGAGCCAGTAGACGCGCGCGATCTGCATGGAGCGCTCGTTGGCTTCGGAGCCGCTCACGGCGAACAGCGTGTACTTGAGGTCGCCGGGCGTGAGCTCGGCGAGCCGCGCCGCGAGCCGGGCCGCAGGCGGATTGGAGAACTGGCGGGTCGTCGGGTAGTAGGCTAGCTTCGCCGCCTGCTCGCGCACCGCGTCGGCGATCTCGGCGCGGCCGTGGCCGACGTTCACCACCGCGAGCCCCGCGTAGGCGTCAAACAGCCGGCGGCCCTTGCGGTTCCAGACGTAGACGCCTTCGCCGCGCTCGATCATCAGGTCTTCGTCGGACCACGACGGATGGTCCTGGGTCTTGTGCGTCCACAGGTGCTTGATGAGGTC
>CAZQJF010000510.1:0-3267 GCA_964593735.1 uncultured Streptomycetaceae bacterium
TATTGCAGCTTGATATTGGCGGCCTTCACCACCTTTTCCCAATTCGCGATCTCCTTGTCGATCCGCGCCGAGAACTCCCGGGTCGTGCTCGTCAACGGCTCGACCCCCTGGGTGAGGAACTTCTTGTTCAACTCGGCAGATCTCAGGCGCTTCACGATCTCGGCATTGGCCTTCTCGAGGATGGCGCGCGGCGTTCCGCCCGTGAAAACGAGTCCGTACCAGACGTCGAACGCGTAACCCGGCGCTCCGGACTCCCCGATGGTCGGAACCTCGGGCGCCACCTGCGCCCGCTTCGACCCGGTCACCGCGAGACCCTTTACCCGATCGGCCCTGACGTGCGGCAGCACCGTCGCCAGGCCCGCGATCACCAGATCGATCTCGCTGCCCATCACCGCGGTCAGCGCGGGATTGCTGCCCTTGTAGGACACGTGCAGCATCGAGATGCCCGTATGCAGCTCCAGCAGCGCGATTCCCAGGTGCGAAGCGGAACCGACACCGCCCGAGCCGTACTTCAAATTTCCCGGACGGCTCTTGGCCAGTGCCAGCAGCTCCGCCGTCGATTTCGCCGGCACCGAGGGGTGAACGGCCAGAAGGAAAGGCTGATTCGCCGCGAGCGTGATCGGCGCCAGGTCCTTCTTCGTCTCGTAGGAAAGACCGGGACGCACGACCGGCGCAAAGGTCAGATGGCCGACGCTGCCGAGCAGCATGGTGTACCCGTCCGGCGCAGCCTTGGCGACGATGGTGACGCCGACCGTGCCGCCGCCGCCCCCGCGGTTGTCCACGACCACCGTCTGGCCCCAGGCCTCGGTGAGACCCTGTCCGATCAGCCGCGCAATGATGTCGGTGCCGCCGCCGGGCGCGCTCGGCACGACCAGCCGGATCGATTTGTTCGGATAGCCGGCGGCCCCCACGGGCTGCGCCCATGCCGCATCGACTCGCACGAACAACGCCAGCGCGAGCGCCAAGGCACATCGCATGAACCTGCGACACTCCAGACGCGGCATTACACAAGGAACAATCGAATCAACCATTGCTGTCATTGAACTGCCTCTCAATTTAGGCGGGCTCACCCGAAGATGGCTGGCAAGGGCGAAAGACCATGAATGACTTTCGCTGATGATGCCCCGCTGGTTCGTGAGCCCGCCTTCATCGTAGCCGATCAATGCGACCGTTGCCAAGGCAAGGACTTAGCCACGGAATCACACGGAAACACGCGGAATACAGCGCGGACGCGATGCAGGATACGGAGGGCATGCACGGCGAAGCGAATTTCGTGGGGCAAGAAAACGGACTCCACTTACTTCACCACCGATGCGATCCGCTCCGCGACATTGGGAGACCCGGGCGCGTGCAGCAGCTTGCGCACCAGCCGGTCGGTCCACGCTTCCATCTCGGGATGCCCTTTCTCGTGGCCGGGGAAGTGCCTGTTGCGCTCTGCCAGAGACACGAACTCGTAGAGCACGCTGTGCTTGGCCCAGCCCGAAACGGAGACAGTCTTGCGGATTCCGACGCATCCCGTCAGCTTGGTCATGGCAGGCACGCGGCACTGCGCGTACCACGCGAGCAGGTCGTCCTCGTCGCCCTCATCGGTCCCGGACTGGAAGCTGCCGAGTTGTATGCAGGGGGAAAGCGCCGCTTTCGGCTCGCGTTTCTTCGCGTCGAGGCCGTCCGCCCTGGCCTCTTCGGCAAAGATGTTTACCCGTTCTGCGCCGCGCATGGCCAGCATCTTCTGGTCGTCTCTCGACAGCTCGGCGTGGAGCTTGCGCGGGGTCGGGCGCGCAAACGCGTGCGCGTCTTCGGCGCCGAACACCATGATGTATGCATTGCCCGCCGGAACCGCGGGATCCTTCGTGTGCGCCAGGCGCCCGCCCCCTGGCTGCTCGCCCGGTGAGATGACCGATTTGAAGTGCGCGCCCCACAGAAATCCGGGTCGCTTGACCATCCAGGGCATATACGTGCTCTGCGCCCACGAAAGATAGCCGTCCCGTCCCGAATCGGGCAGGTCGTACCACGAAATCCACAATGCTCGGTCCAAGATGCCTCCCTTGAGTCGCAAAATTTTTGCCTAGCGGAGCGCCGATTGTCGTTCCCCGCGCCTCGGCCTGCAAGCGATATCTCATACTGAGTAACGCCCCATCCCTGTCGTCTCCTCAAGACATCGCTGCCGGCCATCGCTTATCATACGCACGTCATCCGCATCCGCCGCATCCGAAGTGGCGCCGAACAACATCGAGGAGGAACGTCGGGATGAACATCAGGATCGCAGTTTTGTACGGTTGCGGCGCGCTGCTGGCCAGCGCTGCGTCCGGCGCTTTTGCCCAGTCCGGTTACCCTGCCAAGCCGGTGCGCATCATCGTGCCGTCCTCGGCGGGCGGAGGAACCGACATCGTGACCCGCATCATTACGCCCAAGCTCTCGGAGCGCCTGGGCCAGCAGATCGTCGTGGACAACCGCCCCGGCGCAGGCACCATGATCGGCATCGAGGCCGCGTCGAAGTCGCCGCCGGACGGTTACACGCTGCTGATGGGCCTCGCAACGCTGGCCATCAACTCGGCGATCTACAAGAAGGTGCCGTACGACCCGGTGCGCGACTTCGCGCCGATCACGGTGGTAGTGTCGTCGGCCAGCCTCATCGTCGTGCACCCGTCCGTTCCGGTGACGTCGGTGAAAGAGTTGATCGCTTTTTCGCGCGCGCGGCCCGGCGAGATGAATTACGCGTCGGCCGGCACCGGCACCTACCCGCACATGACCATGGAGCTGTTCCTCAGCATGGCCAATCTCAGGATGGTGCACATCCCGTACAAGGGCACGGCTCCTGCCATGATCGACATGCTCGCCGGTCATACCGCCGTCATGGCCGCCACGATACTCACGGGCATGCCGCAGGTCCGGGCCCGGCGCCTGCGCGCGCTCGGGATCTCCAGCCTGAAGCGCACCGCCGCCGCGCCCGAGATTCCCACCATCGCGGAAGCGGGACTGCCCGGTTTCGAGTCGCTGCAATGGTACGGGATGCTCGCGCCCGCCAACACTCCCCGCGAGATCGTGACGCGCCTTCACGGGGACATGACGGCGATACTGCAGATGCCCGACATCAGGCAGCGCTTCGTCAACGACGGCGCCGATCCGGTAGGCAATACGCCGGAAGAGTTTGCGAGATCCATCCAGAGCGAGCTTGCGAAATGGGCCAAGGTCGCGCGAGCCGCCGGGATCCAGCAAAAGTAGGCGTGACGCCTGACGCCTGACGACTGACCGGCGACCGACGGCGGG
>CAZQJF010000511.1:0-3260 GCA_964593735.1 uncultured Streptomycetaceae bacterium
TCGCGGGTCAGTGCGGCTGCCGGACGGGCGATGCCGTAAAGCCGCGCGCAGTTGTCCCACAGTATCTTGCGCCGCTGCCCGTCATCGAGCTGGAGGCCGAGGAATTGCTGTATCGCCTCGGGAAACGCGCCGTCGGAATGCGGATAGTCGCTCGACACGACGAAATATTCCGCCCCCATCTTGTTGACGACGTCGACCGCCGGCTCTTCGTCGACATCGAGCGCAATGTAGCAGTGGCGCTTGAAGTACTCGCCCGGCGGCATCCTCAATTGATGCTCGCAGCCCGGCCCGTATTTCTCCCAATGGTCGTCGAGCCGCCACAGCCACCAGTAAAGCCAGCCGGCCGTGCCTTCGAGGAACGCGCAGCGCAGCTTCGGGTGGCGCTCGAGGACGCCGCCGGTGGTCATGCTGGCGATCGCCCCCATCAGCTCGACCGGGTTGCGGATAGCGTGGGCGATCGGGAAGAAATTGGCGTGGCCGACGTAGCGCGCCCCGGCATCGTCCTTGAGCGCGCTGTTGCCGGTCGGATGGAAACCGACCGGCACGTTGAGCCGCTCGAGCTCGCTCCATAGCGGCTCGCACGCCTCGTCGTGCAAGTGCTGGCCGTTGACCGGGTTGGGCGTGCCGATAATCGCGACGGCGCCCAGTTCCTTGACGCTGCGGCGCGCCTCCTCGACCGCCATCCCGACGTCGTGCATCGAGACCTGGGCGGCGAACTTGAGGCGCTGCGGGTCTTGCTTGCAATAGTCGGCGGCCCAGTTGTTGTACGCGCGGGCCAATGCCGCCGCATAGTCGGGCGCGAGATCGTCGTGGCACAGGATCTGCCGCCCGCGCGTGCCGTACATCACGGCGACGTCGATGCCCTCGATATCCATCGCGGTCAGGGTCGAGGCCGCATCGAAGCCGCGCGCCCGCGCGACGTTGAAATGCGGGTGGCGCGCGCGGCTCCGCCGTCTCAGCTCGCGGCTGGATGCGTCCGCGCCCGCCGACTTGGCGAACGCCGGGATCGTCAGCCCCTGCACCTCCATGCCGCGGATCGTATCGGCGCTTGCTTTGTCTTCGGCGCTGGGCGCCAGCTGTTGCTTCTGCCCACCGAAAAAGCGGGGAGCCTTCGCCCGATAGGGGCCATCGAGATAGCGGGCCCAGAGGTCGTCGGGTTCCATCATGTGCAAGTCGCTATCCATGATCAAGTAGCCTTCGCGTGCCATGTTGTCCTCCTGTGGGTGGGTCGGCGTCGACGATATGCTGCATTCTATCGGTGTAACGGCAGGAGCGGTCTTTCTCGTATCATTTGCAGCTATTGCAGCGGCATGCGCCCCCAACCAGGGGCGCACACGTATTCCAAGTGAAAAGCTCACCGCGGAGTGCCAGGGACCATGCCCGACGCCGATCGTGCGCACAGCGAACGGGTGTTCATGTCGCTGCTGCTGATGTTCTTCGTGCTTGCCGGCGTCGCGTTGATGCGCGAAGGCCCGCATTTCGACAATACGACAGGCGGCGACCGCCTGTTCATGGGTGCCTTGTTCGCCGGCGCAATCGCCGGCTTCGCGGGGTGGACGCGCTACACGGGCAGCAAGCCGTTTTCGCTGTCGGGCCCCTCGCGCCAGCTATGGCTCGTGACGGTGCTGGCGGCGCTGTTGAGCGCGACGGCGGCTTCCTACGTGAACCGCACGTTCGCGACGCTGACCGAACGCTCGACGGTGGCCGCGATCGAGTCGATTCAGGAGGGGAAAGGCTCCCGGTGGTACGTCGTGGTGAGAGCGGCTGACGGCGGGAGCGTGTCTTATCTGATCAAGGAACAGACGGCGGCGCAGCTCAAGGACGCGAAGTCCGTGCGCATGCGCTATGCCCGCGGTGTACTGGGCTTCGACTACATTGCGGAGTTCGAACCGGTACAGCCGTGAAGGTCGCGCCGTACCCGAATCAATGCAGGCGCTCGAACACCGCCGCAATTCCCTGCCCGCCGCCGATGCACATCGTCACCAGCGCGTACCTCCCGCCGGTGCGCTGCAGCTCGTAGAGGGCCTTCACGGTGAGCACCGCACCGGTTGCGCCGATAGGATGTCCCAGCCCGACCGCGCCGCCGTTGGGGTTGGTCTTCTTCGGATCGAGCTTGAGGTCGCACGACACCGCCAGCGCTTGGACGGCAAACGCCTCGTTCGATTCGACGACGTCCATCTGCTCGACTTTCAGCCCGGCCTTTTCGAGCGCCCTGGTGGAGGCCGGCACCGGGCCTATGCCCATGATCTTCGGGTCCACGCCGGCGAGCCCGTAGGAGACGAGCCGCGCCATCGGCTTGAGGCCCTTCTTCTCGGCCGCCGCGCGTTCCATCAGCACTACCGCGGCGGCGCCGTCGTTGATGCCCGACGCATTACCGGCGGTGACCGTGCCGTTTTCCTTCTTGAACACGGCACGCAACTTGGCCAGGCTTTCCACGCTCGCGTCGGCGCGCGCATGCTCGTCGCGGTCGAAGAGGGTCGTGCCCTTGCGGGTCTTCAGCTCGACGGGCACGATCTGGTCCTTGAAGTAGCCTTTTTCGATTGCATTGATGGCGCGCCGGTGGCTCTCGGCGGAGAACTCGTCCTGCTGCTCGCGGCCGATCTTCCACTTTTCCGCGATGTTCTCGGCGGTAATGCCCATGTGCACGGTGTCGAAGGGATCGGTGAGCGCTCCCACCATCATGTCCACGACGTTGCCGTCGGACATGCGCTGGCCCCAGCGCAGCGTCGGCATGAGGTAACCGCCGCGGCTCATGGATTCCGCGCCGCCGCCGACCGCGACGTCGACGTCGCCCAGCAGGATCATCTGCGACGCCGAGACGATCGCCTGCATGCCGCTGCCGCACAGGCGGTTGACCGTAAGGGCGCTCGACTCCTCGGGAAGCCCGCCCTTCAGGCCGGCGACGCGCGAGAAGTACATGTCCCGCGCTTCCGTGTGGATGACGTTGCCGAGCACGCAGGCGCCAACGTCCCTGGCGTCCAGCCTGGAGCGCTTGACCGCTTCGCGTATCGCCGTCGCGGCAAGCTCCGTCGGCGGGATGTCCTTCAACGCGCCACCGTAATCGCCGATTGCGGTGCGCACGCCGGAGACGACGACGACTTCACGATTGCTGGCCATGGTGAGCTCCTTAACTGGCTGATCTGAATGACGTTAACGGGCGGCCCCGGCGCTGAACGTCCCGGGCACGTGGAGAAAGCGGAGTCTACGCTTGTCGAATTCGACTGTCGAGATTGTGCAATACAGCAAATGCGCCGATGCCC
>CAZQJF010000512.1:0-3246 GCA_964593735.1 uncultured Streptomycetaceae bacterium
CGCGCCGTGATCGGGATCTCCTCCCCCGTCTTGGGGTTCCTGCCGGGACGCTGCGGCTTGTCGCGCAACTGGAAGTTTCCAAAGCCGGAAAGCTTGACGCCCTGCCCGTTCTCGAGCGCGAGCCGGACTTCTTCGAAGAACGATTCCACCATGTCCTTCGCTTCACGCTTGTTGAAACCGACCTTCTCAAAGAGAAGATCGGCCAGCTCGGCCTTGGTCAAGGTCATGTCGTCCCCTTTCAACGGAGTTTCGCGTTGAATTTTTGCTTGAGCACTTCGCGTAACTGCGCAACCGCCGACTCGACTTCCGCGTCGGTCAAGGTTTTTTGAGTATCCTGTAATAACACACTGAATGCAAGACTCTTTTTTCCTTTTTCTACACCCGTACCACGGTAGATGTCAAACAGACCGATTTCTGTCACAAACGGGGGCTGGTTGCGCCGCAGCTCCTCCAAAATCGTCTGGTACCCCAGTTCCTCGTCGACTTCGCCGGATATGTCGCGCCGCACCAGAGGAAACCTGGAGGTCTCGGTATAGGCCGGCAGGGGCCGGCCGCTTATCGTGTCGTATTCGAGTTCGAACAGGAGGGGCGCGACCGGCAAATCATACTTCTGTTGCCAACGCGGATGCAATTCCCCTATCCATCCGGCATATCCGCCGTCGTACGTGATGGCCGCACTCTTGCCCGGGTGGAGCGCCGGGTGGACCTTCGGCTCGAACCGCGCCGATCGCGGCGCGAGCAAGGCTTCCACATCGGCTTTCACGTCGTAGAAGTCGACCGGGCGCCGGGAACTGCCCCATTGTTCGGGCAGCGCATCTCCGTAAGCTATGCCGCCGACGCGCACCGGCTGGCGGTATCCCCCGCCAGCCCTCAGGAAGCAGCGCCCGATCTCGAACAATCGCACGCGCGACTGCCGGCGGCTCACGTTGCTCCTGAGACTATCGATGAGGCCCCCCGCGAGGCTGGAGCGCATGGCGCTCATGTTGCTTGCGATCGGATTGGCGAGCGCCACCGGTGTCTCGTTGCCGCACAAATCGCGCTCCCACGCGGCGTCCACGAAGCTGTAGCTCACGATTTCCTGGTAATCGCGATAGACGAGGATGGTGCGCAAAGCGGCCGTGCTGCTTCGCGCCTCCTCAACGGGCAGGGTGGCGGCGGGTGCGCCGGGCGTTGCAGGCGGGATCTTGTCGTACCCGTGTATCCGCGCGACTTCCTCCACCAGGTCCTCTTCGATCGCGATGTCGAAGCGGTAGGTGGGAGGCGTGACCCGGAACTCGCCTCCCGCCGCCGAAAACTCGAAGCGCAGCCGCCGGAGGATGTCGCTCACGTGTCCCGCTTCCAGGCGGATGCCGAGCAGGCGCTCGGCGCGTTTCGTCCTCAGTCGCACCGGTTCGCGCGCAGGCAGCTGGGCGCGGCTCTCACTGATCGGTCCCGCTGATCCGCCGCAGATCTCGATCACGAGCTGGGCCGCGCGCTCGAGGGCATTCAAGGTGCCGCCGAAATCGACGCCGCGCTCGAAGCGGTAGGCCGAGTCCGATCCGAAGCCCAGCGTGCGCGTCCTGCCCGCGATCGCGTCGGGCGCGAAGAACGCGCTTTCGAGGAACACGTCGCGGGTGGTCTCCCCCACGGCGGTATC
Organism: uncultured Streptomycetaceae bacterium; assembly: GCA_964593735.1. GTDB lineage: Bacteria > Pseudomonadota > Gammaproteobacteria > Burkholderiales > SG8-41 > SG8-41. The sequence continues at coordinate 1,637 of CAZQJF010000512.1, forward strand.
GATTCCGCCCATGATCCCCGCGAGCGCGACGGCTTTGCGTTCGTCGGCGATCACCAGATAGCCCGGACCGAGCTCCGGAGTCGTGCCGTTCAACAGCGTGAGCTTCTCCCCTGCCTTCGCGAAACGCACGCGGATGCCGCCCTCGAGCCTGGCGAAGTCGAACGCGTGCAAAGGCTGCCCCAGCTCGAGCATCACGTAATTGGTGATGTCCACGAGCGCGCTGATCGAGCGGATGCCGCTGCGCGCCAGACGCCGCACCATCCATTCGGGACTGAAGGCGCGCGCGTTCACCCCGCGCACCAGGCGTCCGCAGTAGCGGGGGCAAGCCTGCGGCGCATCGAGCGCCAGCGGGACTTTCTCGGTGATGGTGATGCGCGGGGCCTTCATTTCGGGCATTCTGAGCGGCGCCCCGCTCACAGCGCCGACCTCGCGCGCCACGCCGAGCAGGCTCAGGCAGTCTCCGCGGTTGGGCGTGGGCTTGAGCGTCAGAAGCTGGTCATCGAGATCGAGCAGCTCCCGGATGTTGCGGCCCAACGGCGCGTCCTCCGGAAGCACCAGCAGCCCTTCGGTATCCGCGGCGAGCCCCAGCTCCCCGGCCGAGCACAACATGCCGTGCGATTCGACGCCGCGCACCTTTGCGACCCGGATCTCCTTGCCGGGGAGCCGTGCTCCCGGGAGCGCGACCGGCACCTTCAGCCCTGCCCTGACGTTTGCGGCGCCGCAAACGATGACGAGTTGCGCGGGCCCGGTGCTCACCTCGCACACGGTCAGGCGTTCGGCATCGGGATGTCGCTTCACCTGGAGCACCTCGCCCACCACGACATTGTCGAATGGCGGCGCCGCCGCCTCGATGCTTTCCACTTCCACGCCCGACATCGTCAGCGCCTGCGCAAGCTCGTGGGTCGAGAGCGCAGGGTTGACGAAGGTGCGGAGCCAGTTTTCGGAAAACTTCATGAGCTCTCACCACAGAGACACAGAGAACACTGAGAAGAACTATACAGTCGTTGGCTCTGTGCCCTCTGTGCCCTCTGTACCCTCTGTGCCTCTGTGGTTAATTGAATTGCCTTAGGAATCTCAGGTCGTTTTCGAAGAACAGCCGCAGGTCGTTCACGCCGTAGCGCAGCATGGCCAGCCGGTCGGGGCCCAGACCGAAGGCAAACCCCTGGTACTTCTCGCTGTCGATATTCACGTTCTTCAACACGTTGGGGTGCACCATGCCGGCGCCGCCCATTTCGAGCCACCCGTTGCCGAAGCTCATGTCGATTTCGGCGGAAGGCTCCGTAAACGGAAAGAACGACGGACGAAAGCGCACCTGGAGATCGGAGCGCTCGAAGAACCGCCTCAGGAAATCGATCAGCACCCCTTTGAGATCGGCGAATGTGACGCTCTCGTCCACCCACAGGCCCTCTATCTGGTGGAACATCGGCGAATGCGTCGCGTCCGAATCCACGCGATAGACGCGCCCCGGCGCGATGATCCTGACCGGCGGGCGGTGCTGCTCCATGTAGCGGATCTGGATCGGCGAGGTGTGGGTGCGCAGCAGGTGCGCGCCATCCGCCAGGTAGAACGTATCGTGCATCGAGCGCGCCGGGTGGTTCTCGGGTTGATTG
>CAZQJF010000513.1:0-3238 GCA_964593735.1 uncultured Streptomycetaceae bacterium
GGCGGTTTTGCGTAAGGAGTGTGTCGGGACAAAGTCCGACACACTCCTAGCCCCTAGCCCCTGTTTCATGTCTCTCAAGGCCCGCATCAATGAAGATGTGAAGACCGCGATGCGCGAGGGCGACGCGCGCCGGCGCGACGCGCTGCGGTTGCTCCTCGCCGCGCTCAAGCAGCGTGAAGTGGACGAGCGCAAGGACCTCGCCGACGCCGATGTCGTGACCGTGGTCGACAAGCTCATCAAGCAGCGGCGGGAGTCCATCTTCCAGTTCGAAAAGGGCGGCCGCCAGGATCTCGTGCAGAACGAGAAATTCGAGCTGGACCTGCTCCAGGCATACATGCCGCAGGGATTGTCGGATGCAGAGATCGAAGCCGCCATCGCCGAAGCGCTCGCCTCAACCGGCGCAAAGGCGCCGTCCGACATGGGCAAGGTGATGGCGGCGCTCAAGGGCCAGCTCGCGGGCCGCGCCGACATGGGCAAGGTCTCGGCCCTCGTGAAGGGTAAGCTGGCGAACTGATTGCTTCTGCAGCGGGTTCCTGTCCGCCGCGCCGTTTCCTGTCCTGCCCTGTTGTGCCCCACGCATTGGCGGCTATACTTTAGACATGCGGGGAATCCGGTCAGTTGCCGGTCGACGGCGGCCTCCTACAGACGTGATACAAGACTCCAATCTAGCCATGCCGGCCACCCTGCGCGCAGCCTCTGAGCCCCTCGACGCGCTCCCGTCACGCCTGCGCCGCCGATGATCCCGCAAGCTTTCGTCCAGGAGCTGCTCGGGCGCGTTGATATCGTCGAGGTGGTCGATCGCCACGTGAAGCTCAAGCGTGCGGGTGCGAATTACGTCGCCTGCTGCCCGTTTCACAGTGAGAAGACCCCTTCGTTCACGGTCAGCCAGACCAAGCAGTTCTACCACTGTTTCGGCTGCGGCGCGCACGGCACCGCGGTCGGCTTCCTCATCGAGTACAGCGGGCTCGGATTCGTCGACGCTGTGAAGGAACTGGCGCAGAGCGCGGGCATGAAGGTGCCCGAGATCCGCTCCGAGACCGGGGAACGCCGGGCCAAAGAGGGCGACGACCTCTACAGCGTGCTGCTCAAAGCCGCGCAATACTATCGTTCGCAACTCAAGGCGTCGCCGGAGGCAATCGCTTACCTGAAGCGGCGCGGTCTGTCGGGGGAGATCGCCAGGCAATTCGGGATCGGTTATGCGCCAGACGGCTGGCAGAATCTCGCCGCAGCATTCTCGGACTACGACGGCAAGGCGCTGTCTGCCGCGGGGCTCACGAAGGTGAACGAGAAGCCGGCGGACGGCCAGCGGGAAGGCCGGCGCTACGACGTGTTTCGCGATCGCATCATGTTTCCGATCGTAGACGTGCGCGGCAACGTGATCGGCTTCGGCGGGCGCGTGACCGGTGACGGCGAGCCCAAGTATCTCAACACGCCCGAAACGCCGGTATTCGAGAAGGGACGCGAGCTGTACGGACTGTACCAGGCGCGGCGCGCAATACGCGACGCCGGGCGCGTCGTGGTCGTCGAAGGCTACATGGACGTGGTGGCGCTGGCGCAAGCCGGCGTGGACTACGCGGTGGCGACGCTGGGCACCGCGACCACCCCGCTGCACGTGCAGAAGCTCATGCGCCAGGGTGATGAGATCGTGTTCTGCTTCGACGGCGACAATGCCGGGCGGCGGGCGGCCTGGCGGGCCCTGGAAAACGCCCTGCCCCAGCTACAGGACGGCAAGCAGGTGAAGTTCCTGTTCCTGCCGGAAGGCGAAGACCCCGATACCTACGTGCGCAAGCAGGGAAAGCCGCGCTTCGAGCAGGAACTGGCGGATGCCCGCCCCCTTTCCCGCTTTCTCCTTGAGGAGCTCGCGCGCCCCGTCGATCTTTCGACAGCCGAGGGTCGCGCCAATCTGATCCACGCCGCAAAGCCTTTGCTCAAGCAGATCCAGGCCGGCGGGCTGCGGCTGCAGCTCATACGGGAGCTCGCCGAGAAGTCCCGCCTGTCCACGGAAGAGGTAGCCCAGTTGTGCGAGATTCCTTCAGCCGCCCAGCGGCGGCCTGCGGCGCCGGCGCGAAATCACCGCCCGTCGGTGACCCCACTCGCAGAACAGCTGCTGCGGTTGCTCGTTTCGAATCCCAGGTGCGCAGACGTGGTATCCACCGAACATCGGGCGCTGCTACTCGACGCGCCGGAGTTCGCCCCAGTGGCAGAGTTGATCGATGTTCTGAAAGAGCACGCGTTTGCCACCGCGGCCATGCTGTTCGAAGCGACCCGTGAGTCCGCTCATGCCGATCTCTATCAGAATATCGCCGCCGAAATGCTGACCGGTTCAGTCAGCGATGAGTCGGCAAAGGTAGAGCTCGTTGATGCGTTCAGAAAGCTGGAGCACGACAAGGTACGGGCAGAGTTCGAGCAGTTGAACACGGCAGGCGCCCGCAATGAGACCGAGCGCCAGCGGATCCAGGAGCTTTCCAGGCGGTTGGGGGAATTGAAAGGGGTCGGAAGCCCCGGGAGCCGCGCAGGCGTGAATTAAAGCCGCTGGTTGAACTGCTTACGTTCCGACCCCACATACCAGGAACCCCTCCTGGATGCCGTCGGGCCCGGAAATTGCTTCATACACAGCCGCTTGCGACAGCAACCTCACGGTGTCGCTGGTGTCGAAACTAGGTATAATTTGCGGCTTTTTTGCGGTGCTGGACAGGGCGAGGGGCACACCCAAATGGCAAAGGTCAGAAAAGTGAAGGCTAGAGCACGGATCGCGGCCCGCAAGAAAACAGCGGGGAAGGCGAAGGCGGCAGCCAGGCGGCCGGCGGCCAAGGTCAGGCATGTCGGGGCGCGTCCTCCGGTGGCCAAGGCTGCGGTGAAGACGGCCCGCAAGGAACAGATCGCGAAGGTCCTGGCGCGGCTCAAGTTGCTGCCGAAGAACAAGACTGGCAAGCCCCAGAAGCTCGATAAAGCGAAGCTCACGAAAGCGCTGCTGAAAGAGCGCATTGCGCGCGCCAAGGCTGAAGGCAAGCCGCGTTCCACGCGCGGGCTGACCGCCCGCGAAAAGGCGCTCGTCAAGGAGTTCGAGCGCAGGGAACTCTCCCCGGCGGACGCCGAAGCCCGGCGCACGCGCCTGAAGAACCTCATCGTGCTCGGCAAGGAGCGCAGCTACCTCACCTACGCCGAGATCAACGACCATCTGCCCGACGACATGCTGGATGCCGAGGAGATCGAGAACATTGTCAGCATGATAAACGAC
>CAZQJF010000514.1:0-3233 GCA_964593735.1 uncultured Streptomycetaceae bacterium
CTGCGCGACTCGCGCCAACTACGCCGAAGTCGCGCTCGAAGGCGAAACCGCGCGCATCAACGGTTATCGCCTGAAGGCGTACTCCTACGACCGGCTCTGCGCGGCAAACGTCATCGATCTGAACACATTCGCGCACCGCCGCAGCCTGTTCGAGCTGTTCGGCGGGTTCAACGAGGACCTCGCCCGGCTGCAGGACTGGGACCTGGTCCTGCGCTACCTGTTCTTCCAGGACCCGGCCTCGATCGACGGGCTCATGGCGATTTACCGGCGCAACGCCACCTGGGGACAGATCACCTACCTGTTCGCCGTCGAGAAGAGCTGTGAGCAGGCGGTAGCCGGCGCGGTGAAGACCCACTACGCCGGCGGCGTGCCGCTCGCGAGCGGCGCACGGCTGCCATCGGTAACCGTTTTGTCCTGGGATGTCAGCCGCAACCATTTTTCCAAGGCGTACAACCTGTGCGAGGCGGTGGCAGGCGAGCGCAAGGTGACGCTCGCTGGCTTCCGGTTTTTCGAGGACCCCATCTTCGCGCCGTATGCCGGCGCGCGGCCCGCGTTCCCGATGAAGATCTATCCTGGCGGCAACTTCCCCGGGTGGATAAGCGATATGAACCGCGCTCTCGACGAGCTCGATGGCGACGTGATCTATGCGATCAAGCCGCGTCTGCCCAGCCTCGGGCTCGCGCTTCTCGCCAATCATCGCCGCGGCACGCCGATCGTGGTGGAAATCAACGACCTCGAATCGGCGGCCGCGGCGCCGCGGCGCGGCGAACCGGCGGAGCGCATCGATCCGGACCAGGTCGATCCCGCCGATCCGGTGCTGCGCAATCCGCACGCCCGGCTATGGAGCCTGTTGATGGAGAGCTTTGCCGCCGAGGTCCCGGTGCGGGTCACCCACAACCATGCGCTCGACGCGCGGTTCGGGACGGGCGCCTTCTTCATCCGCAACCCGAAGGACGAACGCCACTTCGACCCTGCGCGGCACGACCGGCGCGCGGCCCGCGCCCGGCTCGGCGTGGGCGAACGCGAGCAGGTAGTGCTGTTCAGCGGCCTGCTGCGCGAGCACAAGGGCGTGCTCGAGCTGCTCAGGCTGGTACGCGGGGCGGACAGCAGCGGCCGGCGGCTGGTGTTCGTCGCTTCGACCCGATCGTCGGAGCTCGACAGCATCAAAAAAGCGGCGCCTGCCCGCGTGAGCGTGCTCCCAGCAATGGACCGCAACGAGATCGCGGGCGTCACGGCCGCGGCCGACGCCGTGGTGCTGTGGCTCGATCCGCAGTTCGCCGCCAGCCGCTACCAGATGCCGTTCAAGCTGACCGATGCGCTGGCGATGAAGGTGCCGGTGATCGCCAATTCCATAGGCGATCTGGGCCGGCTGGGACGCGAAGGCTGCCTGCGTCTCGTCCCTTTCGGCGATATTGAAGGCCTGTCCACGGCGCTCGACGAGTTGCGCAGCGACCCCGCGGCGGCGCGCGCCATGACCGAAACGGCCCGGCGGCTCTACATGCGCCAGTTCTCCTATGCGGCGGTGCGCGCAAATTTCGCGCTGGCCCTCGCCGGAGCGCACCGCCACCAGGGTGTGTTTCCCGCGGCCGAGCGCTTTGCCGCTTTTTTCGCCAGATTCCGCACGGCGCAATGCGGCGGCGCCCGGGACCGCGCCTGACATGCCCCGATTAATACTTCACGCGGGCTGGCACAAGACCGCGACTTCGGCCATCCAGGCGTTTGCCCGCACCAACCGGGATGAACTGCGCCGGCGCGACATCTGGTACCCCGACCTCGGTGCCGGGCAGTCGCATCACCGATTCGCCCATGCTGTGGCGAACGCTACCAAGCACATGACAGTGGAGGAGGCGCGAGGGAGAGCCGGGCAATGGGCGCAGGCAGCGGCAGCGTCGGGGGAAACGGTATTCCTGAGCGCAGAGGCGATATGCCGTCACGTTGACCAGTCCACGGGTGAATGGCTCGAACGCCGCCGAGGCTACCTGCAGCGGCTGGCTGCGGTGCTGGCCGGATTCGATATCAGTGTGGTGCTGGTGGTGCGCCGGCAGGACGACTTCATCAAATCGCTGTTTCAGGAGTTCGTAATGAAAGGCAGGAAAGTCGGAGCCCTGCCATTCCCGGAATTCCGCGACAGGTTTCGCAACCGGACTCGATTCCTGGAAAACCTGGCCGTTTTTGAAGAGGTATTTTCCAAGGTGACGGTCCTGGTGTACGAGGATCTGCCGAAAAACGACGGGTTTTGCGGGAAATTCTTCGAAGCGATAGGCGTGGATGCCGGCGGTCTGAACCCGGTCGGTGTCGTGCGCAAGAGTCTCAGCCCCGGAGAAACGGTCGTGAAGCAGTTCTTCAATCCCATCAAGTCCGCCGCGCACAATCGCGAGGTACTGGATTGGCTGCGCGGCGAGCAGGTGCAGCAGCTGCTCGGAAAATACTATGACGGCGAAAACCTCGATGTGTGGGAGAGCCTCGAAGCCAGGACCCGATTTCTGGCCGGATTCGATGCCGAGAACGAGGCACTCCGCGCCCGCTACTTTCCCGGCCGGGAACGGTTGTTTCCCCCGTTGCCCCCGACCGGGGAGGCACGGACCGTGGTGCTACCGCCCGCCCTGCAGGCGGAATTGCTGAAACTGTTGGGGCCGGGACAGGGGATTTCGGTCCGTCTGAGGAAGGCGGTCCGTCACCGTAAGAAACGGGCTGCCCGGATCACACGAGGCCGGCGAAAGTAGCCGCAGTTTGCAGGTTGACGCCCTGATGCACCGGTACTGGTCCAGCATACTCGCCCCCGTCCTCACCGCGGCGAGACCGCGCTCAATCGTCGAGATCGGCGCAGGCGAGGGCATCAATACGAAGCGCCTTTTGGATCTCTCGGCTCCCTGGGGCGGCACGCTCCACGCGATCGATCCGCTGCCGCGCTTTGCGGCCGATGACTGGGAGCGAGAGTATGGCGAACGCTTCCGCTTCCACCGCGACCTGAGCCGCTACGCGCTGCCCAGGATCGCGCGCGCCGATGCCTACCTGATCGACGGTGACCACAACTGGTATACCGTACGGCAGGAATTCGATCTGATCGAGCGCGCCGCGCTCGCGGAAGCTGGACAGCCCTTTCCCCTCGTTTTTCTGCACGCCAGCGGCTGGCCGTATGCCCGCAGGGACCGCTACTGCGATCCACGCACTCTCCCCGAAGCCTGCGTCCAGCGGTTCCGCAAAGCCGGAGTGGTGCCCGGCCGCGCCGAGCT
>CAZQJF010000515.1:0-3227 GCA_964593735.1 uncultured Streptomycetaceae bacterium
GCGTTCCCGCAGGGACAGGGCCGGAAGGTGGATGGCGGGTACGTGATCGGCGGCCGGTGGAATTTCTCCAGCTGCGTGAACATGAGCGACTGGAACATGCTCGCAGCCACGGTGCGCGACGGCGAACGCATCGTCGATCACCGGCTCTGCCTGCTGGACAAGTCCCAATACGAAATCGTGGACGACTGGCAGGTGCTCGGCATGCGCGCGACCCGCAGCATGTCGGTGACCGCGAAGGACGTGTTCGTTCCCGAGCGCAAGACGCTGTCCATGTACGACACGCGCGGCGGAGACGGCTTTCCCGGGGCGCGCGCGAATCCCCAACCGGTTTTTCGCGTGCCGGTCCTGACCCTGGGCGGCCACGGTGTCGTCGCCTGCGCCGTGGGCAACGCGCAAGCGGCGCTCGATCACATGATCGCCTCGGTCAGGGAGCGCAGCACCAACTACACGGGCATGAAGATGCGCGACTTTCAGACGGTGCAATTGCGCATAGGCGAGGCGGGGGCGAAGATCGACGCGGCGCGCCTGCTCATGCGCAACGATTGCATCGAGGGGCAGGAAACCGCGAACCGCAATCTCGTTGCCGACAAGCCGGCCAAGCTGCGATACAAGCGCAACGCGGCGTTCGCGGCCGGTCTGTGCAACGAGGCGGTGGACATGCTGCACGCGATGGCGGGCGCGAACGGCATCTACCAGGCGTCGCCGCTGGAGCGCATCTTCCGGGATGCGCACGCGCTGACGGGACACGTCACCTGCCACTACGATACCCACGTCTCGGCGTGGGGTCTCGTCGCGCTGGGCGGCGACGTGAATAACCCCACCCTTTGACGCCGTCCCGGATGCGGCGACCCCCGTATACTCTCAGACAGGACAAGCGTTCCAGGTACAGCGTCGCGGGTGAAGCGTCCCTGATAACGGGGCTTCACAACGAGTCGTTGACCCGGCACGGCGGGCTGATTAACCTTGTCCGGCAGCCCGTCATGCGCCGGACGGCGTAGCGAGCGGGCCAAGTTCATGCGAAAACAGCCAGAGGAGAATCCTGATGCGTACTGAGAAACTGTTGGCCGCGATCGTCGCCATCTCAGCATTGGCGGCGGCGCCGGCGGCGCGTGCCGCGCAACCGGCCTTTCCGGACAAACCGATCCGGCTCATCGTCGGCAGCGCCCCGGGGTCGGGGCCGGACATCATTGCCCGGCTCGTGGCCGATCACCTTTACAACGCGTGGGGCCAGCGGGTGGTCGTCGATGCCCGGCCGGGGGTCGCCGGCATCATCAGCGCGGAGCAGGCGTTGCGGGCGAACCCCGACGGCTACACGTGGATGGTGTTGACCTCACAGCTCTTCATTGCTACATCGGTCTATCCGGATCTCAAGTTCGACCTCGACAAGGATTTCGTTTCGATGTCATTGATCGGCCTGGTGCCGTGGGTGCTGGCGGTCAATCCGCAGCTGCCGGCGAAGTCCGTCGCCGAGCTGCTCGCGCTCGCGAAGAAATCGCCGGGCAAGCTGCGCTACGGCTCCGGGGGCCCGGGCAGCGGGGAGCATTTCACCACCGTCATGTTCACGCATCTCACCGGCATCGACATGCTGCACGTGCCGTACAAGGGCGTCGCGCAAGCTCTGCTCGACACGATCGCGAACGAGATTCAGATGCAATTCGCCGTGTACCCGGCCGCGTGGCCTCAGGTCAGTTCCGGCAGGTTGCGGGCGATCGGCGTCAGCACGGCGAAGCGCGCGCAGGGATTGCCCAACGTGCCGACCATCGTGGAGACGGTACCGGGCTACGTGACCTTCGGCTGGTACAGCATCGTGGCCCCCAAGGGCACACCCGAGGCGGTGCTCGCCAAGGCGGGCGCGGAGATCGTCAAGGCGGCGCGCGAGCCGGCGTTCGGCAACCGGTTGAAGACGCTGGGCATCGAGATCATCGGCGGCGGGCGCAAAGAACTGGACGACTTCCGTACGAGCGAGCGCAAGCGCCTCACGGAGCTGGTGAAGGCGACCGGGATCAGCATCAGGTAGCGCGCTGCAGTCTATGGCTGGAGTCACTTCGCAAGAGGAAGAGTTGTCGTTCATGTACTTCCCCGAGGACTACCGCTGGTCCCACGGGGTGTTGATCGCGTTGAACGCGGCGCCGTGGGGCGGCGCGGAAATCGGCGAGGTGGCCCGCGTCGGGCTGCGGCTGAAGGGCCACGTCGGAGACGACAATGCGTGGTTCCGCGAGTGGTCGCGGGAGGCGGAGGCGGTGGAGAAGACAGGCCGGGCGCAAATGAACGCCGGCCGCGAAAACACGGCGGCGAAGTACCTCTTCCGCGCGGCGAACTACTACCACGTGGGCGAGCGCTTCCTGCAGCCCAAGAGCGAAGGACTGCAGGCGTACAAGCGCGGCGTTGATTGTTTCCGCGACGCCGCGCAACTGACAGCCCGGCCCCGCATCGAGCACGTGGAGATACCCTTCGAAGGAGGATCCCTGCCCGCCCTGCTGGTGCATGCCGAGACCGCGGCCGGGCGCAGCGGCCCCGTGCCCGCCATGATTTTCTTCGACGGGTTCGACGTCACCAAGGAGATCCAGTATTTCAAGGGCGTGCCGGATCTCGCGGCCCGCGGGGTGGCCTGCCTCATCGTCGACGGCCCGGGCAACGGCGAGAGCGTGCGTTTCCGCGGGCAGTACCTGCGCCACGACACCGAGAGCTACGCCACCGCGACATACGAATATCTCGCCGCGCGGCGGGAGATCGATCCGAAGCGCATCGGCGTGATGGCGATCAGCCTGGGCGGCTACTACGCCCCGCGCGCCGCGGCGTTCGAAAAGCGCTACGCCTGCTGCATCGCCTGGGGCGCCCAGTGGGACTATTGGCAGATCTGGAAAGACCGCTTCGACCGCCTCGACGCGGGCAAGACCCCATCGCTGTCGGTGCCATGGAAACACCTGCTGTGGATCTTCAACGTGGAGACGCGGGACGCGGCCATGAGGAAACTGGAGGGCTTCCGGCTCGACGGCGTAGTACAGAAAATCGCCTGCCCCTTCCTGCTGGTGCACGGAGAGGGGGACGAGCAGATACCGCTGGCGCTCGCGCAGAAGTGCTACGATGCGGTCGGTTCGAAGAACAAGACGCTGAAAGTGTTCACGCGCGAGGAAGGCGGCTACCATCACTGCCAGACCGACAATGTCAGCGTCGGCGTGGCCTACATGTGGGACTGGATCGAGTCGGTGCTCAGGCCCGGCGCGTGA
>CAZQJF010000516.1:0-3218 GCA_964593735.1 uncultured Streptomycetaceae bacterium
GCCGATGCGGCCGTCGCCGTCCCCGACCACGGTGAGCGCCGCGAAGCCCAGCACGCGCCCGCCTTTCACCACCTTGGTGACGCGGTTGATGGCGATCATTTTCTCGCGCAGCCCGTCGCTGCGCTCTTCGCCCGTGTGCATCCTGGATGCGTGTAATTTCGCCATGTTTCAGTCCTCAGAACTTCAGTCCGGCCTCTCGCGCGGCCTCCGCGAGCGCCTTGATGCGCCCGTGGAACTTGTAGCCGGCACGGTCGAAAGCGACCGTCTCGATACCGAGCGTCTTCGCCTTTTCGGCAATGCGCTTCCCCACTTCCGCGGCGGCTTTGACGTTGCCGCCGTATTTCACCGCCTGCCGCACCTGGGGCTCCCTCGTCGACGCCGCCGCCAGCACCTTCCGGCCGTCTTGGTCGATCACCTGTGCGTAGATATGGCAGTTGGAGCGGTGCACGGTGAGCCGTACCGCCCTCAGCTCCGCGATCTTGGCGCGGGTCTGACGCGCCCGGCGCAGCCTCGATACATTTTTGTCGAGCATCGGTTTTCAGCCTACTTCTTTTTCGTTTCCTTGATCACAATTTTCTCGCCGGCATAGCGCACGCCTTTGCCCTTATAGGGCTCCGGCCCACGGTAGGCGCGCACTTCCGCCGCGACCTGGCCGACTTGCTGCCGGTCCATACCCTTCAGCACGATCTCGGTTTGCGTCGGCGTTTCCACCTTCACGCCTTTCGGCATCGGGTGCACGATCGGGTGCGAAAAGCCCAGCGTGAGGTTCAGCTTGTCGCCCTGTGCCTGCGCGCGATAGCCGACGCCCACCAGGAGCAACTTTCTCTCGAAACCCTTGGTAACGCCGTGGACCATGTTTGCGACCAGGGCGCGCACCGTACCCGACATTGCATCAGCCTGGCGGGAGTTGTTGGCGACCTTGACCTCAACGCGGTTTTCCACCTTCTCCACTTTCACCTGCGGCGTGAGCTTCTGGGTGAGCGTGCCCAGCGGGCCCTTGATCGAAATCTCGCCGGGAACCAGTGTCACTTCGACCTTGTCCGGGAGCACTACGGGAAAGTTTCCGATTCTAGACATGGCGCTTGTCCCGTTACGCCACGATGCACAGCACTTCGCCGCCGACGCCCAGCCCGCGCGCCTTGCGGTCCGTCATCACACCCTTGGACGTTGAAACGATGGCCACGCCGAGTCCGTTCATCACGTTTGGCATTTCGCCGGTGCCCCGGTAGATGCGCAGGCCGGGCCGGCTCACGCGTTCGATTTTCTCTATCACCGGTTTTCCGGCGTAGTACTTCAGGCCGATTTCGAGCAGCGGCTTGCCCTCGTTCTCGCGCACCGCGAAATCCTCGATATAACCTTCGTCCTTCAGCACCTGCGCGATCGAGGCCTTCACCCGGCTCGCGGGCATCGCCACCGATTGCTTTTCCGAACGCTGCGCATTGCGAATGCGCGTGAGCATGTCGGAGATCGGATCGCTCATCGTCATCTGCGGATCCCTCCTACCAACTCGCCTTGATCACGCCGGGTATCTCCCCGCGCATCGCGATGTCGCGCAACTTGCTCCGCCCGAGACCGAATTTGCTGTATACGCCCCGCCCACGCCCGGTGAGCGCGCAGCGGTTGCGCAGCCTTACCGGCGACGCATCCCGCGGTAACTGCTGGAACTTCAGCCGCGCCGCGTAGCGGTCTTCCTGGGAGAGCCTCTGGTTATTCATGATCTCAATCAGATCTTTGCGCCTGGCGGCGTATTTCTTGACGGTTTCGCGACGCTTCTTGTCGCGGTTGACCAGGGCGGTTTTTGCCATGTGGTTTCGTCCTCGGTTGCTGCTTAATTTCTGAACGGAAATCTGAATGCCGAGAGCAGCGCTTTGGCTTCCGCGTCGTTCTTGGCGTTCGTGGTAACGGTGATGTTCATGCCGCGGATCGCGTCGATCTTGTCGTAGTCGATTTCGGGAAAGATGATCTGTTCCTTCACCCCGACGTTGTAGTTGCCGGTGCCGTCGAAGGCCCTGGCCGAGATTCCCCGGAAGTCACGGATGCGCGGCATGGCGATGTTGACGAGACGGTCGAGAAATTCGTACATGCGCCGTCCCCGCAGCGTGACTTTGCAGCCGACGGGGTAACCTTCCCGGATCTTGTAAACGGCGATCGCCTTGCGGGCCTTGGTCACGAGCGGCTTCTGCCCCGCAATCTTGGTCATGTCGGCGACAGCGTTGTCCATCACCTTCTTGTCGGCGACGGCCTCGCCCACGCCCATGTTGAGCACGATCTTCTCGATGCGCGGTACCTGCATCGCGGTTTTATAGCCGAACTGCTCCATCAACTGCTTCACCACCGTGTCGCGGTAATGGATCTGCAGCCGCGGAACGGGCGCCGGCCGCGACGGCTTTACTTCCCTGGGCGCTTCACCTTGGGCTTCCCGCTGGCCGCCTCCCTTGGACCCCGGCTGCTGCCTGCCTTCCTTGGGCGCCCTGGCTTCCTTCGGAGCCCTGGCTTCCTTTGGAGGCCTGTTCTCCTTCTGGCCCTTGGCGTCCTTGCCCGGCTTCTCGTCTTTTCCCGTCTTGGCTGCGTTCATACGTCGATCACTTCACCGTTGGACTTGAAATAGCGCGCGCGCCGGCCGTCCTGCATCACCCGGACTCCGACCCGGTCGGCCTTCCTGGTCGCGGGGTTGTAAAGCGCCACGTTCGACACGTGCATCGGCATTTCCTTGTCGATGATGCCCCCGGTCACGCCCTTCATCGGATTCGGTCGCTGGTGCTTCTTTACCCGGTTGGCTCCCTCGATCAACACGTGCTCCGCGTCGACGATCCGCAGCACCGTTCCGCGCTTGCCCTTGTCGCGGCCGGTTATCACCATCACGTCGTCGCCTTTCCTGATCTTCTGCATGAGACTCTCCTGCCTACAGCACTTCCGGCGCAAGCGACACGATCTTCATGAAACGCTCGGTGCGCAGCTCCCGCGTGACCGGCCCGAAAATGCGCGTCCCGATCGGCTCGAGCTTGGGTGTGAGCAGCACTGCGGCATTCGAGTCGAATCTGACCACCGAGCCGTCACTGCGGCGCACGCCCTTGGCTGTGCGCACCACGACCGCGTCGTAGATCTCGCCTTTCTTCACACGGCCGCGCGGCGCGGCATCCTTGACGCTCACTTTGATCACGTCGCCGATGCCGGCATAGCGGCGCTTCGAGCCGCCCAGCACCTTGATGCACATCACC
>CAZQJF010000517.1:0-3216 GCA_964593735.1 uncultured Streptomycetaceae bacterium
ATGGACCTGGACCTCGCGCGATCGGTAGCGCCTTATTTCCGCGTGGCGATAGCTGATGCGAACGAGATCATTGAGCGCTGCAAGGCCGTCGTCGCGCAGTGGCCCAAGATCGCTGCGCGATTGGATTTCTCCGCTCGCGAGCAGGAGCACATGGCGCCGGCGTTTAAGCTTGCAGGTTGACTACCTTCTGCCACAACAGAGTTTTGAACAAACAGACGAACGATTTCGATCGGCCTTCTGCAAGCGCCCAGTGGCGTTGACATGATCGAGGTCATCGCCTATGATGTATCTACGTGTAGATACATCAGGTGATGCGATGGCGACCAAGGGCATGCGGATTGAACTCATGGTAGCGAAATGGGGTAACAGCCTCGCGGTGCGTTTGCCGGCTGAATCGGCCAAACGCATCGGAGTGGGGGAGGGCGACACGCTGATTGCCGAGGTGTCGGCGGATGGGCGCCTGGTACTCGCCCCGGAAGGTCGCGTTATCGGCAAGGCCGAGACACGTCGCCTGCGCAAATTTCTTGGCCGTCAGAAGGAGACGGCGCCGGTGGTCGGTGATATGCGCCGCAGCGCGCGCTATTGATGATTTACGTCGATACGAGCGCCCTGGTGCCGGTCTTCATCCGGGAGCCAAAGAGCGAGGCAGTCATAGCGTGGATCGAGTCCGCGGGTGAACGCCTGGCGATCAGCGAGTGGTCCCTGGTCGAGTTCGCTTCGGCCGCAGCGATCAAGGTGCGCACCGGCCAAACGGCAGCGAACCTGGCGAAACAGGCCACGGCGCGGGTCCACGAATTTGCGCAGAAGCATTGCACGGTGGCCGTTCCCGGACGAGAGGAATTCCGCCGCGCCGCCGAGTTGGCTGGTGACAATGCTTTGAAGCTTAGGGCCGGCGACGCGCTGCACCTCGCCATCGCTACGAGCCTGAATGCGCAGGGCATACTCTGCCTCGACGACGCGATGATCGACAGCGCAAGATCGTTAGGGATGAACGTTGTAACAATTTGACGACCACCACACCGCCCCCCACCTCCAAACCTCAATTCGCAAAGCGCTGAAATCTTCCTTCCCCGCTTGCGGTGCTGCTTACTTCGCGAGTCCCAACTCGCTGAGCACGGTGCTCATGTAGCTGTACTGGCCTGCGAGATATTTCTGAAGCTCCGCACCGCGTAGCGGGGGCGGCGTCACGTCGTTCTTGGTTGTCCAGGCTTTCCACTCGTCGCCCGTGAATGCGCGTGCGAGCGCGTCTTCCCAGAATGCAATCTGCGCGGGCGTGATACCCCTGGCGCCGAAAACCACGCGCCAATTAGCCAGGATCGGCGCGTCGATGCCTTGCTCGGCCAGCGTGGGTACATGGGAGATCGCACCGGGTTTGCGCTGTGGAGCAGCGATGGCCAGCATGCGAAGCTGGCCTGCGACCACCGGCGGGGTCGATCCCGCGACAGACGAGACCGCAGCCTGGATGTGCCCGCCCATGAGCGCGGTCGTCGCTTCCGCACTCGTCTTGAACACGACTATTTTCAATCGTTTCGGGTCCGCGCCCACAGCTTTTGCAACCATGGCGGCGACTGCGTGCGATGTGCCGCCCCGCGCGACGACGCTGAAAGCGACGGACTCGGGATCGATCTTGAGGCGGTCGGTGAGGTCTTTCATCGTCTTGAACGACGAATTCGCGGGCACCATGAAGGCGCCGTAATCGATGGTGGCGAGCCCGAGCGCCGGGAACTCGACGTAGCGCGCCTGCGTGAGGCCCTGTATCTGGTTCGTGAACAGGGTCGTCGTCGCCTGCAGAAGGAAGTGCGGGTCGCCGGCATGCTGTAACAAGTAAGCGAGCGCGAGCGCCTGGTTGCCGCCGGATTTGTTGACGACGAGGACAGGCGTCGGCACCAGCTTCTGCTCCCGCAACATTTTCTCCGTGAGACGCGCTACCACGTCGTTGCCGCCGCCGGCCCCGGTCGGCACGATGATCTCCACCTGCTTCTCCGGACGCCAGCCCGGCTGTGCCCACACCGGCGTTACTAGAACTACGCTGACGAGCACTGCTTGTATCAACAGCTTCATGTCCTTCCTCCTGGTAACGAGTTTTCGGACACGGCCTCTTGGCCGTGTGTGTCGCAAACGGTCGGGGTCCCGGCCGTCGATTGCCCTTTTTGCTTCATGGAGCCAGCACGCCGCGGCCGACGATTTGCCGGCCCTCGAAGGCCTCGTGCGCGGCCACGGCGTGTCTCAGAGGAAAGACTCGCGCAATGAGTGGCTCAATGCGCCGAGCGGCGACGAGCGCGATCGAGTCTTCGATATCACGTCTGCCGGCCGAGCGGTTTCCGGTCACCGTGCGCTCCTCGCTGAAAACCCACGTGGGCGTCTCGAGCACGCTGCCGCGCGGGAAGTAGCCCATGATCACGAGGCGTCCCGCGGGCGCAAGTGCATCGAGGCTCGCCTTCAGCGTCTCCTTGTTCGCGACAAAATCGAGCGCGGCTTCGGCGCCCCAGCCGTCGGTGTGACGGCGCACCTGTTCGCTCCAGTCCGGGTCGTCGGTAGATACGATGACGTCGGCGCCGGCCGCCTTCACGGCGTCGGCCGCGCGCATCGAACGCATCGCCGCAATCACACGCCCGCCGCACGCGCGTGCCGCCTGAACCGCATGGATGCCCATCCCCCCGCCCGCGCCGACGATGAGCACGTTCTCTCCCGGGCTGATAGCGGCCCGGCGCGAGCACGCTTTCACCACCGGCCCGATCGTATTCGGTATCAGACACGCCTGCTCGAACGAGATCGATTGCGGAAGCGGCACGCAATCGCGCGCGGGCACGGCGACAAACTCGGCATAGCCGCCGCTCCGATGTCCGCCGATGATCGTGCGCCCGACGCACAACGTGTCGCGGCCCATGCGGACGTGGATCCCAGGAGAGTCGCCGTAATGGCTTACAGCTTTGGCGGCTATTACGCACCGCGCATTGTCGCATTCGAGCATCGATACGCCGCGTGCGTTGTGCTCGGCACGGTGGCATGGGACATCCATGCAAAGCAGCTCGAGCGCAAGCGCTTGATCGAGTCGGATCCCAGGAAGACATCGCAATCGCCTTTCCAGCTTCCATGGGTGCTGGGCGTCAAGGACATGGACGAGGCGATCGAAGCGGTCAAGCGCTTTTCCCTCGCTGACTGCGCCAGGAACATCACCTGCCCGTTGCTCATTACTCATGGCGTAAACGACCGACT
>CAZQJF010000518.1:0-3214 GCA_964593735.1 uncultured Streptomycetaceae bacterium
TAACAGGGTTCCAGGCGGCATCCCCACCACGCGCTCGTAGCGCGCGCGCGCGTCGCGCAGCGCCGCCTCCCGGTTCACCAGCGTCGCCTGCGCCACTGCGAGCCTGCCTTCGGCCTGCTCCACGTCGCCGCGGCCGCCGACGCCCAACTCGAACCGCCGCCGCGTCTTCGTGGCCGTCTCGCGGTGCGTCACGACGTTGTCCCGCGCAAGGCCGAGCAGCGCCTCGACCTGGAGCAGGTCCAGATAGACTTCAGAGATGCGCAGCGTCAGCGAGTCGCGCGTTTCTGCAACCCGCGAGCGGGCGGCGTCCACCCGCGAAGACTGCCGCGCGACCTCGGAGCTCACCTGGCCGCCATCGAAGAGCGTCTGGCGCAAAACGACCGATCCCTGCTGGCGGATGAGAGAGCGGCTGCCCACGCCCGCGGCGCGCAGCCCGGGCGTCTTTATCTCTTCGAAACCGGCGTCGCCGCGCAGCTCGATGTTGGGATAGTAACCGGCGCGCGCCTGGTTCAACTCCTCCCCGGTCGCGCGCAAGTTGGCCGCCGCGACGCGCGCCTCGGGATTGCCGTCCACGGCCGCGCGCACGACCTCGGCCAGGGTCTGCGCGGACACCGCGCCGGCCATGCAAAGCGCAAGACATCCCGCTGACGCAATGGATGCGTATGGATACACGGCTACCTCCGCTGATGACCGGTGATTCTATCCCCCGAACTGGGGACAGACCACCATTCTTCGAATCGGGGTCTTTCCCCGATCAGACGATTGGAAGACCGGGGAGGCCCATATCTTTCATCTGGTATGGGCTGTAAATTGACGGGAAAATAAATCGGCTGGTGCGGTGATTCTATCGAGTCTTACGCAACTTCGTTACATCGCTCGATCCCCTCACCCCCAACCTGGCCCCTCGCGTGCTTCGCGGCTCTCCCCGCAAGAGAGAGGAGCAGGTGAGTATAGAATCTGGCGAACCCGTGCTGTCGCCCGGTTTCGTCAATATCAAAGGAAACGCCGCGGGGTCGGGGCATAGACCACGACACGGTAGTCCATACCGTCCTTCTTGCCGAAGTATCCGCTTCGCCTCTGATCGTAGTTGTCGCAGACTTTGCCGACGAGCCGGTCCTCGTCGTAGTCGATTTTCTTGATCACCGTGCCGTCGGCCCTCCGGAATGATGCGTCGTACACGCCCCTTCCGGTCGTGCGGCCCATTCTCACCACGACGTCGACCCTCACCGTGTCATCGGTCAGGTCGTAATAAACCACCCGGGGAAACCAGACCGTGAACACGTGCTGCAGATTCTTGAGCCCGATTTCGGTCAAGTGATATCCGTCCGCCAGACGAGAGCAGATGATGAGGCGTCTCTCGGGAAGACTTTCTATCATGGGAATACTGGGTTCCCTCCGCAATCGCCATAGTACACCGTCATCAGCCCGGCGCGGAACCGGAACCGCATGAGCGCGCGCGCGACGGGCCGCCCTCCTATCGTCCTGCAGCCGCCCGCTTTTTCCACAGATCCCACGGCCGGTCCACCGCCTGGTTGTTGGTCTCCATTGCGCTCGCGGCTTCGCGTTCGTTCAGGAACGTGATCTCCCCGAGCCGCGCCGCTTCCGATTGCAGGCGCGCGTTCACTTCCGCGTAGATCGCGCGGTAGACGACCTGCTTGACGGACGTTCCGACCGCGACGGCGCCGTGGCCGCGCATCAGAGCGAACGTCGCCGGGCCGAGGCTCCTCGCGAGCGCCGCGCCCAGCTTGCGATCGCGTATCAGCATGTCCGTCGCCGGGCCGCCCGCCTCGCGTATCTCGAATATCGGCGTCGAGGACCCCAGAAATCCGCTCATGTGAAAGATCGGGCGCAACCGGGTTCCGGTGACCCCGTACGGTATGACCGAGGGCGAGTGGCTGTGGACTATCGCCAGCACGTCGGGCCGCGAGCGGTAGATCTCGCTGTGGATGTACCGTTCGAGGTACGCCTTGCGGCCCCTGGCGTCGACCGGCTCGCCTTCGAGATCGAACTCCATGATGTCCGCGGCGCTCACCGTGGCCGGGGCGATGCTCCGGGCCAGCAGGAACCGCCCGGGATTGCGCTCGTCGCGCGCGCTCACGTGCCCGAATCCGTCGACCACCCCTTCCATGTACAGGATATGGTTGGCGAGGACGAGATCCTCGATCAGCTCCTTGTTCGCAGCTTTTTTCCGCGCAGCCATGCCAGCCCCCCCGGGTCCTGACCGATTTAAGCATATTTCCCGATTGCCCGTGACATTGGCCGCGCTGCAATCTATGCTGTTCGATCACATCCATGGCTTCCTGAGCCAGGCTCGCGGAGTACACGTGAATTCCAGGCTGATGCGTTTCGCCGCCGCCATGGCGCTCGCCGCTCTCTCCGTCACGGCGGCATCGGCGCCGTACCCCGCGCGCCCGGTCAGGCTGATCGTGTCCATCCCTCCCGGCGGCGCCCCCGACATCGCGGCCCGCGTCGTGGGACAGAAGCTCTCCGAAGCGCTGGGGCAGCACTTCGTGGTAGACAACCGCCCCGGCTCGAACGGCAATATCGCCGCTGACATCGTCGCAAAATCGCTGCCCGACGGCTACACGCTGGGGCTGTTCGCCGACAGCCTGATAGCGATCAATCCGCACTTGTACGCGAAGATGCCGTTAAACACGCTGAGGGACCTCGCACCGGTCGCGACCGTGGCGTCCAACCAGTTTGTGCTGTCGGTCCATCCGTCGCTGCCGGTGAAGACGTTCCCGGAGTTCATCGATTTCGTGCGCAAGAGCAATCCCCCCCTGGCCTACGCGTCCGGCGGCAACGGCAGCCAGCACCAGATGGCGATGGAGATGTTGAAGCAGCGCGCCGGTGTGAATCTCGTGCATGTGCCCTACAAGGGCGGGGCGCCGGCCACCACCGCCACGGTCGCCGGCGAGACCATGGCAATGTTCGCCGGCACTTCCAGCGCGCCGCAGATCAAGGCCGGGAGGCTGCGCGCGCTCGCGGTAACCGGGGCGCGGCGCGCCGCGATCCTGCCCGAGCTGCCGACGATAGGCGAGTTCTACCCCGGATACGAAGTCACGATCTGGCTCGCATTGTTCGGGCCGAACGGCCTGCCGCCGGCGCTCATGGCGCAGCTGCGCCGCGAGGTCGGCAAGGCGCTCGCCGCTCCGGACGTGAAAGACCGGTTGAACGCCGCCGGCGGGCTGAATCCCTACCCCACGACGCCCGA